>JADJWV010000003.1:0-300000 GCA_016716185.1 Saprospiraceae bacterium
TGATGATTGGTTTTTGCTATAAATGGCGTTATCCTGTCGAGATAAATGGGTCTTTCAATATTTGAATATTTGTCCATAGTTTTAACTATAATGCAAATATAATTATATAAGTTGTAATATTTTCCATCATAATGGAATGTTTTTGTTGGCTCAACCATTTGGATTTTCTATAAAATTCTTCACATTCAGTTTATTAGTTGACTGGTAGGAGCACCCATTTGCCTTCCCCATTCACGGCTGTTAAGGGGTATAACCGGGCAATGTCCGGAATACTTTGCAAGCAATCACATCAACAACCAAGCAAAGGGGATGCGAGTTGCTGGTTACCTGCCTGGTAACCAGACAGGTTCGTTGCTGGTTTGGCGACGCCTTTTTGTTGGGCTGAAGGGAACATACGGAATAGCAAACAAGTAAAGAACAATTTTCTCATCAGTTTGATTCCATTGGTTATCCTTGTACGGTATCCAAGGTAGCAACGTCGTACTTAGGAAAATGCTCCCACTCCGCGCTTTAAAGCCATCAGTTTCTCACGGATGGGGAGGAGTAGAGAGGGTACCAGAGGTGCCATTAAAAATCCAACTAAGGTGGCTTTTGGTTCCAGCCCCGGGCAGTTGCCTTAGCAAGCAGGTTGAGCGCTTTTCAGCTTGCTCGTTTGTGCATAAAAGCATGCCTGATAAAATAAGCCACCACGGTTCGTTTGCAAATTTATACTGACCGGATCCAATATAGCCTTCGCCTTCTCAGGCTGACCACCAATAGTGGAACAGGCAAACCCTCACATTTGGAAATGTATTTTCGAACGGTTCTCCTTCAGGCGCGTACTACCACATTCTGAATGAACAAAACATAATAAACTGCGGCTCTTATCCAACATTCCCATCAACCTCCCAGATTCACCCGGCCCCGAAATTTGTACCATTTTTCTTGGGACAGTTCAAAAGCCTTATCGGCATGGCCCTTGGTCGTCCATGCCCAAATCTGACGGTTGAGAGCCTTATCCCCTTCTAACCGACCAAGCTGCTTTCGCCTGCAGCGTGTCGATTTTACGAAGTAAAAAATAAATTTCGCCAATAAAGCCTTCAAATCCATCTGACTCACCATCCTCGGCTTTTCACTGGCGCTGATGGCATTGTCAATTCAATAAATCTGTGTACACGCAGGAGAAGTTGGCATAAATGCTTATCTTCTTCTAGGATGACTCTTCCCCTTTCAGCAGATAGTATTTTGCTCGTTCACTATTCCTTCAATCCCCAGAGGCATTTCCAATGTCGCTACATTCTTAGGCTTTATGGAACTGGGAGTCCTTTCCATTTCATAAAAACTTGCTAACAACCTAACTGTCTCCAGTACCCGCCCGAATCGGGCTTACCAATTTGCTCATACCCCACGAAATCCAGTTATAGGGTTTCAAAAGCTGGAATCAATTTCAATCGCTTTTATGATAATAAGTTGTTTTCTTGCCAAATGCGTCACGCCCCAAACTTATATAAAACCAAGGCCCATTGGTGAGGATTCTGCTTTATTAAAATAATTTATCCTTTTCCTCGATTTGAATGGATAGGTATATCCCATTTCCATATAAACAATAGAAGCACTACTGTCCATTTCCAGCGACTTCCCCAGCCACTTTCTCTTTTCGGATATAAGCCGCGTTTGTACCAACCTGGATAGATTTACCTACCGAAAAGTCATCGCCCTAAAAGTAATATTCCTTCGCTTTTAAATCGTGGTAGAGCATAGTGCTTTTCGCCCGGAAATTTCATTTTGCCCGTTGAAATAACCGGGTAAGTGGTCATATCGAACATGTTTGCCCATACATTTATCCAGGACATCAGGGGTCTGTCTTCAACGCTTTGTTGATGATGGTCTGCCCTCTTCAATAGGCGCCGCTGCCGGCTTCCGCTTCATAGTGCCAGCAAGGGCAAAGGGCTTCCTGTCGTTCGAACGGGCTTCTGAAATAGTCATCGGCGCTACGTGGGGTAAGGTTGAAGCAATTGCCCGCTGTCTAATGCCACCAGGAACTGGGCGTACAGCCGCTGTACTGCGTCGTATCGACTTCTTCCAACAAAGGCTCCCACACCCTTGTTTTCGATGTTCATGAAAGGGACGCTGCTGTTTTCCTGTTGGCCTTCACGCATAGCCAGTGCGTTGTTATTGACGCTAGTCAGCCGCAATATAGGGGCCGTTTACGAAGTGGCACCGGCTCTAAGGCGCTGCCGCGGCGCTCACTAGTCTTCGGAGTAGCGGCGCAGTTCCCGAAAGGTCCACGCGGTGGCGTCTGCCGTTTTGCAATCGGAGAGACCGTACAATGCATCTTCCAAATGGTAGGAAAAACAGCCACGGCCCCCCCCCCCTGCTCACCTTCGAGGGAATGCTCCTCTGGTTGGCAGCTCATTATCTTGATTTCGTTGGCAGCTGCTGCGAAAGCTGCATCGCCGATCACCTTCGTGCCCGTTCACGATACTGCCCGCCAACTTTCCCGCATGGCGAGCATCGGTGATAACGATGACTTGCACCCCGTTCCCTCGGATAGAGTGCCTTTGAGGATGACTGTAGGTAGTTCAGCGAGAACTCGCACAAGCGCCATAAACTGCGGGCGGAGAGTCATAGCCGAGGAGATACCCAGGTTAAACTTCGTGACCCGCTCCACGTCACCCTGTCCACTGAAATAGATGAAGGCTCGATCACGGCTTACTGGCCTCAGTGGGCCAGTCCAGCGACACAATCGTCAGGGCATTGGTGGCAGCTGCGTTTTCGAGCAAGACGATATTAGAGTCGGGCGGGTTACAGCCCTCGGTGAGCGCGGCCGCCTGGGCCAAACGCCGGTGCATCACGGTCGGCGTATTTCAAATCAGGAATAGCAGGGTCACGGTGATAGTCGGAGATACCAATGACGACGGCTTAGGTTTTAGATGTTAGTTGCTGGTTGTTAGATGTTAGTTCTGTCACCCCTTTGGATTGAGCAAAAGAACTAACATATGTTAGCTACTAATAAATGATTAACGATGATAATTCTCATTCAGTTTAGTTTTACGTGGTCGTTGAGATATATTTTTCATGAGAGCCTTCCACTCTGGAGTTTTACGCAAGGGCTCAGGTCTTCATCCTATTTAAAATTTCAGATGTTGCATTTTTATGAATAGCGTGCTCCACATATTTGATTGCTTCATTTGTGTAATTTTCGAAATCAATACATAGGACATTCAAGGTAAAAGCACCTAAATAATCCTGATCTAATTCAATAGCTTTTTGTAAAAATTTCTTAGTAGTTTTCAATTCACTCCATCTTAAAATAAACGATACCAAGATGTTTATTTGGGTTTGGGTTCTTAGAATTTAATGCGATCGATCCTTTAATGCCACTTCAGCTTCCTGAAATCTTTTCATTTTTACTATATAAAAATCCAAGATTGGACCAACAGGTGTGATTTGTTGAATCTAATGAAATTGACTTTAAATAAGCTTTTTCAAGATTCAAATATTTATTCATGTTACTATATAAAAATCAAGATTGGACCAACAAGTTGTAATTTAATGAATCTAATGAAGCTGACTTTAAATATGCATTTTCTGATTCCAAATATTTATTCATATTACTATATAATAACCAAAGATTCGACCAGGTTGTGACTGTTGAATCTAAAAATTGGGACTTAAAGGAAAAATAAGCGTTTTCTGATTCCAAATATTTATTCATATTACTATATAATAATCCAAGATTCGACCAGGTTGTAGCAACTGTTGAATCTAAGAAATTGCTTTCTGTAACTTTGTTTCAGACTTCTCAGGTTTGATTAAATCACTATAAACTAAACCTAGGTTAGACCAACTTTGTACATGCATTTGAATCTTTAGATAGGTACTTTAAATATATGCTCTCACTTCAATAAATCTTCATTATTCAAATACAATAGACCTAGATATGTCCGGGTGTACCTATACTTGAATCAAGGAAATTGCCTTTTAAAAAGCAACTTCGGCTAATTCAAAATTATTTAGAATTTTGGTAATTAAGGACTAAGTCAAGCCATGCTCATAGGTTTGCCAGAGATCTAAGGAAATTGCTATAAATTGCAGTTTCTGCTTGTTCATACTTTTCATTTCATTAATAAACTACCAAGTGAACTCCAAGTTGAAGCCTTAGTTGAATCCATGGAAAGAGCGTCTTCAATGCTTTTTGCTTCATTATGTCTTCCAATTGATGCCAAAACATATGAATATCCGACATACCAGCATGGGGAATAGAGGACCATTCCTTTTTAAATATTCATGATACAATTGGATTGCTTTCAAATTATTGATGGAGCCATCATGGAAGTAGAGCGGAGTGTGCTTCGAGATAAATCACATAGGGATGCAAAGGATCTATCAATCGTGCATCGTCTAGAAACTGTTTTGCTAATTTTAAATTACCTTTCCAATAAGCCCAAAGCCTACATTAGCTAATGGAAACACCCAATTTGGAGCAAGCTCCTTTGTCTTTTGATACATTGAATTACAGAATCTATTTCATTTAGAGTGTCCAAATACACTAAGCTCATTTGATGCCAAATAATTTGGAGAACTTGGCTCTCGATAAATTGCTTGTTTAAATTTTTGAAATACATTTGCTTGCTAAATTCTTATCCAAGTTTCTATTTGTTAGACTTAATAAAACTCCTTCAAATAAAAGTTTTCTTGAAATGAGAACCTGATACATGTAATGATTTTTCACCAAAAGTGGACTTGCCTTATCTAGCAATTTAGGAGTCGGTTCTAATCAGATATACTTGCCAATACATTCTAGTTGTTTTACATCGGCTTTCACCAAATATTAATAACTTACTGCGCATCATCCTGTAACGCTGCCACATAATTGCGTTTCATTGTTGAGTACAATCTTTCTAATTTTGGTTCTCTGATTAATTTTTCATAATAAGAATCTGGCAGGCATTCATAAGTTCCAAAAATAGCATATCCTTAAGAGCAGATTAAATAGTTTATAAATGATTCGAATGGAGGTATCTACCAATGCTAAAACTGTCTCCTCCATTCCTCTGGAATCAATAGGAGATAAAATGACATTTGATTAGATTTCCAGGTTTTAAGGAAGCCCGGCATTTTGGTATCCACAAAAGATAATGCATCAGTTCTTTGCTTAAGATCATTGGTACCTGACTCATACGGTGCGACTTCAGCGCTGACATGATCTTCTATATATCTTAGGCCTCCTAGAGGTTTACAATGAGAGTCATTGTTGTTGTCTGCCAGGCCATAAAGCGCATCCAATAAGGTGATAGCTAAATGCACCTCTACCTCCGCCCCATTGTTCCCCTTCGATGCTGTATTCATTCGGCTGACAGGAAAGTATTTTATTTCATTCGCGTATTGTTTAGCAAGATTGGCGCAGTAGTTTGAGATCCGCCGACAGTACTCCCGGCAAGTGCACCAGAGCGACAAGCATCAGTAATGACTACCACTTTTGCCTTGTTTGCGTTGATAGGGTAGAGATGATGTCCTGGAACATGGGAAGGGCTAATGCACCGCCTGCGAGATAAACTCTAGCAGGTGCATCCCAGCATAAAAGTAACCGGGTTGCGTCATGGTTTTCTTTTCAACATCCCCATGCCCGGAAAAATAAATAATTGCTTTATCCTGTTCTTTCCCCTACCTCCATCAACCAATCTAATGCAATGGCAAATTGTGCGACGGTTGCTTTTTTCATTTAAGAAGACTTTTAAAGTGGTCGGTGTCCAAATTTCCGCCAGCTTTGGATCTTAAAAAATTCGCAAAGGCCTCTGCATCCTTATCAGCGAAAGCGTAGGTCGGGGATGGCTTTGTCCTGGTAGTCGGAGATGCCGATGACGACGGCGTAGGTTTTAGAGGTTGGTTGCTGGTTGCCTGCCTGACCGGCAGACAGGTTCGTTGCTGGTTGTGTGACGCCTTTTTTGTTGGGCTGAAAGTTGCAGAACAAAACATATTGAAATGGCTATCAGTAATTGTAATCTCATAAATAATAAAATTTAACTCCTCAGTAAATCTTGGTTTTATAAATTCCCAATAAGGTATAATATGAATGGTATTACCATCTTGAATAACTTCCTTTTTTTGGTTAGCAGTTATCAGCCAACTTTCTTTCTTTCTCCCTGATTTCCCATCGCTTGTTGGAGTCCTGATAGTTCCCGGCGGTATGTGCTTTCTTCTGGGGTGTCAAAACACACATTCATCAAAAGTCCCCAAGCCAGAAAAAAATCAACCTCATGATCGCCCAACAAGTAAGCTGAAAGATACCTCGGCGTCGAAGTTCCATAAAAACCACATTTTCAAATACCCTTCTAAGATCTTCGCCAATGCTCATCGCATGTTTAAATGCAGGATCAACAGTGTATATTTTGCCGGGATTTACAGGCTTAACCCGTTTCGACTTACTGAATATTTCCACCCTAAATAGTGCAAAGGCTTCTTCCAAATAGGATATATACTCCAAATACCGTATTTTTTCCAACAGCATAACCCTGGGACTTCAAGTCATGAAATATTTTGGTGACGCTCATGGGATTCCCTACATTTGCTAATGTATATTTTAGAAGGTATTTTAGCAAGCTGGATTTTTAGTGAAAACGCTCTGTAAGATCCCTGAAAAGCATGAGATCTATATACTCGTTGATGGTACGTCGATGAAACGCTTCAGGCAAAAGACCAATTCAGGAAAACCACCCTGCAACAGGTACTTTCGCCAACCAATGTGCAAGCAAAGCTTTTGCCCTTTGGAACTGTAAGGATCAGCGTCTATCTTGTTGAATTTCATAAATTCGCGGAAACTCAATGGAAATACTTCAAAAGGCAGGGATCGACCCCGCAAAGAACTAGCCAATTCCCGACTCAGCAATTTAGAGGAAGAGCCTGTAATATATATCCGGCAGTTTTCCTGATCTGAAAGCCTGCGGAATAAACTTTTCCCATTGATCCACTACCTGCACTTCATCCAAAAAAAACCCAGACTTTTTCATCTTTAGCATTTGGATACATTTCGTAATAAACCTGTTACCAGATCATCCAGGTCTTCGAGTCGCAAAGAAACATCTGGTCATCTTCCAAATTGATATAAACTATTCGGTAAGCTGGAATCGTGTCGCGTAATCGCAAGATCAAGTCAAACAATACGCAGGTTTTACCCTGCTCTTCGAGCCCAATATGGATACGACCTTTGGAATATCTAATGGAATAATGAATTCACAGAGAAATTATGTCTTTTAATGGCTTCGATATGAAATCGGCTATTAACTGCTGAAATATTGCTTTTTTATTCATGTTTTATCCTTGTATGTAAGGACAAATTTGGCAATATTTGTCTTCTTTTGAAAGTGCAATCTGGTATATTTTAATATATTATTCATCCCGGACTAGAAACCCATGTTATACTGTTCAACATCCCCAAACCACTGGTGCCGGGAATCGCGGGAAATCCACATTGGTCCTGATGTCAGTATTGTGTTGATCAGGGCTGCCAGGATTCTGATAGTCAGAGACACCGATAGACACGCGAACACCTCACCCCGGCCCCCGCCATGTTGTCGGGCAGGCTCTCCACTGTGCGGAGAGGGAGTAGTTTGTGTAACGCCTTTGGTTTGGGCAGCAAGAGATACAATTGTATGCAATGCTACTATCTCGGATATGAATAATTTCCCCACAAAATTATTTTTTATAGTTACTAAAGTATGTTAGTTATCTTCTTGATTTCTACTATATACTTAATGCCAAAAGCATGAAGCGAAAGCAAATATTTTCAATTCAGTTTTTTATAAATTTATTTTTGAGTTATTTTTTTACACATTTAATACCTATTTCTTCAGGGCATCCGAAAATACCTTTGCACTAAAATGGCCCATTCAGGTTCATCTTTTATATTTATTAAATCGGGATCATTCAATGCATGTTGTATATTCGTAAACCCATTGTAAAAAGCCAGATCCAAATATTTTATAGCATCCTCAGACTTTCCACGCAGGGATTTCAAACAAGCATAATTGTATAATATCTGTGGATGCTTTTTATTGAGTCTGGTGGCTTCTGAAAAATATTTCTCTGCTTGTTCGTATTTCTTCTGGTGCATACTGATCATCCCTGCAGCATTGTGGGCAAGGCTGTTGTCGGGTTGGAGCCGGATCGCGTAATTTGCAATGCTTTTGCCCGCCCGGGATCTTCTTCCATATTCAACAGTGCAAGATTTACATAAGGCAAACTCCAGCTTGGCGCATACTCGACTGCATTCATAAAATTTTTCTCGCCAATTCTGTCTGACCTGACAATTGATAGTTTATTGCCAGTTCGTTAAAAATAAAGGATGCTTCATTTTCATAAGTCAAGGCTGCTTCAAGTTTAATACGGGCGGAATCGATATATGCTTTTTGTCCCAATGCCTGTGCTTTTAGGCGAAAAACCAGCCCTTCAAAATACAATTTTTTAGCGTTGTTCAAAGAAAACATGAAGTGTTTGGAGCCCATCAAATCTCCGGCTTTTTGAAGATATTTCGGGTATTTGAGGTAATCCTCAAAACCCCTGATCCTGTTGCTGATCTCATTTGCATCCACACTTAAATAGCTGTTTAATACTTGTTGAACTTCGTCCTGTAAGGCTGCAATGAGCCTCCTCTTAATTTCACCATGTAAACTTTTGAGTTCTTTGATCAAAACCAGTTGATCACAAATCATCACTGCGTTTTTTTTCAGGTGGCGACATCAGATGTCTTAAATTCAATACAACCAGATAGTCCTCCAGCACTCTTTGAAAACTATCAGGCAAACTTCGTCTTGTCAAAGGATCAAGAAGCAATTCTTCTGTGTCCAGGATGGATATAGCTGTTCGGTCTTCGTCATTGTTAATCCGGCTAAGAAATTGTAAATCCGTTTTAGAAAGGATGTGTTTGGTTTGACTGCAGGAAATGCTTAAAAATCCAGGAGCTGTTCCGGGCTGTGGTTTAATATTTTTAAAAAACCAGTCCATTTCTTTCAACTTCACAACTTTATCGCCGTTTTCATCAGCCATCCCTTTCAGGCCTTCAATCAGAAAGTTATTTAAACTGAATTTGGACTCCTTTTCGCTCCCATCGGCCTGGCTGTTTATTAATCCATCCACGTGGTTATAGTAAAAGGTATTTGGAATTTCAATTCTGCGCGCGCGAGGCCAATGCTTTACTATACCAACATCCGGATCGGATTCAAGAAAATGGATGGGAACAACATTCGTAAACAAGCAATGGTAAATTTTTTAATTCACTGGCCATCTCAATAAACTTTCCGAATAGATCAAACGAACCTGCATCTCGGATTTGGAGAGGGGTATCGTAAAAATAAATTTGTTGCGGAGGAGATGAACTCGATTTGGTCAGATAGCCATAACCTGAAAAATAAATAACAAGGGTATCGCCCACACCGACCTCATCAAATAAACGATCTAAAGCAAGGATGACCTGTCCGGCCGTGGCATAAGCATTTGTCAAAAGATACAGATCTTCTGATTTCAGCTTCATTCCGTTGCCTGACCTCAGGTACCCGGCGAATATTTCCGCATCCCGATGAGGCAGCTGAAGGTCTGGTATTTCCGGATCCTGGTAGTGTGAAATTCCGATGACCAAAGCTTTGGTGCGTGAAAAACACAGGCTATTTGAAGTTATCCAGAGTATAAAAATACCAACTGCATATAGAATTCTATTATTCATTGGAGTTTTTTCTATGTTGGTTTGGTGTAGCTCAATGCTGAGATGTCAGGGAATTAGAAATTGAAACGTTAGCAAAATCTACCCAACTCCTGAGCAATGCTTTATTAATTCCGCTCATCAGGCCCGGCTCCTTTGACAAGAAAAATGCATTTAGGAAGATCTCCTGTAAAGAAGTACTTCAAATATAAGAATTGTTATCGGCCTTTTACAATTAAATAATCTTAACTGCAATCAACAATTTAATTTTAAATTGGGGAGCATAGGTGCAGCACAGCCAGGCTGTTGATTGCTATGAAAAATTGCGGAGAAAATGACGCGGTCTAATTGGCCACTAAGAAAAAGGCATAGGTTCGCACCCATGCCTGCTTTTTCTAAGAATTCGAGATTAAATTGGAGTTCTGATTAGTTTAAAGCATAGGATTCAACTGCTTTCCCGGATTTTACCCTCAGTCTCATTTTTTGTCCGGTTGGCAATTTACTTCCATCAATGACCACATCGCCAGCATTGTTTTTTGAATGGCATCATCCAGGCCACTTACAAGAGCACCTTTTGCATTGAGAAATTCAAAACTCAGGTCTTGTCCGCGGTTTTTTCCTTTGAAGAGATTCCCGCTTACCAATCTGGTGGTTGGTTTCGTTCCCGGTTTCACTGCTGGCGCAGAAAAATAGATTCTGGGGCAACATTTCGCAATTGAACCTGTTCGAATTTCCAGAACTGTTGTCCGTGGGAGTCGTAGTTTTCGGTGGATCTTGTGGTGGGATTTTTACATCGTTTTCCAGACTTTGCGCAAGAAGACTGGTAGAAAAAGAACGCTTAAAGAAAGAATAATTTGTTTCATAATAAATATTTTAAAATGTGATAATTATAAGTATCCGATAATCTGCGAAAGTTATCAGAAAAATTGAAATTTCTTAATTTTTAGTTTATTCTATCAAATGTAGCAATTAAAATGTAGAAATGAATAACCAACTTGCGAGGATGTATTTATTTCTTCATATACCTAATCATTAAGGAAATGAGCTTTTTCAGGGGATCTTATTTCAATTTCTTTACACCAATTGATAACCAATTTCTTATTTTGGCACTTGCTTATGAATCCTGATGTACCGGATTTCGTAAAAACAGGTAGTAAAACGGTCCTTTAGGCCCAAATTTTATTGAATTATGAGTGGGAAATTGATGATCATATATTGTTTATTTGCGTGCTTATTGACGGCACAGGATCGAAGTATGGGTACCTTGCCACTGGTTCAAAACGACAAACCCAGTATTCGAAATGCAAGTGCCATTACCAATTCACCCCCGGAAGTCATTCTCGAAACCAAAGCGTACAAAGTTTGCGAAAGTTTTGGTGAAAAAAGGGATGCCGCCATTGCATTTTTATTGGGACACGAACTTACACATTATTACGAAAAACATTCCTGGAGACGGGAATTTATCTACGACTACCGGGACTTACCTATCGGCAAAGAACTGGCAGATTTGAGCGATGATGTGGTACATGAAACTGAAGCAGATTACATCGGCGGATTTCTTGCCTACTCTGCTGGATATGGTTTATTTGATCAGTCTTCTGATCTTATTCAAGAACTCTACAAAGCCTACAGGCTTCCCGACACCATAAGCGGATATCCTACCCTTCAGGATCGAAAAATTCTGAGTAAACGTTCAGCGGAAAAGTTATCGGATCTGGTCGATGTTTTTGAATCTGCCAATTTGTTGCATGCAACCGGTTACGATCTGCAAGCTCTGCAATTTTACAATCATGTTTTACAGCAATATGCAAGTCGCGAATTGTACAACAACCTGGGAGTCACAGCCCTTGTTTATGCCAGAAAATTATTTTCAGCATCAGAAATGAAATTCAGGTTTTTCCCTGAACTCGATCTCGAATCATCTATTCAAACACGAGGCGAAACCAATCAGGAATTGCGGTTAAAATACATCAGACAGTCGATATTACATTTTGATGCATCCATTTCCTTGACCCTGATTACGCACCGGCTTATTACAACAAAGCGATTGCTTATGCTTTGCTGAAAGATTTCGAAAGTGCAAGATTCTATGCCGGAAAGGAAGCTTTGCAAAGAACTGCCGGAGGTAAATTTGAAAAAACAGCCCAGGATATCAGCCTGCTATTGGCTACACTAGATGCCATGGAAGGCCAGACAGAAAAGGCAAAGGCAACATGGGAAGAACTTTCAAAAGCCGGTCATCTGGCTGCTCAGGTTAATCTCGATATCTTGAATAATGTTAAACAAAACCAACTTAAACAGCATAAATCCAGAACAAAAGAAACCGCTCATACCCATTTAAATGCAATAGAAAAGGCATTGATCATGGGCGATGACCTGCCCGTAGATACACTCATCAGCCAGGAAATTTCAGCAGATATAAAACTGCATAAGAACGGGACTACCAAAGAAAAAAGAGATCTAAAAATAATTGAGGTGAGCAGCGACTCGACTTATTCATACCTGATTTTTTATGAAGATCAGTCCGCCCAAAAATCAAATCAAAGTTCTTTTGCCGGAAAAATGGATCCTTTGTCCTCCGTACTTGAAAATTATGGTCAACCACACCATCTTGTTGAAACTCCTAACGGTCGTTTGTTAGTTTACCATGACCAGTTAAATTCAGGTCTGCCCAAAGGCAAAGTGATCGAAATAAATACAAAAAGTGGTAAAATCAACTATATTTATTTTAAACATGTTATAAATTAAAACCTATTATATGAAAACTTATTTTAGCTTATTTATTGTGTTCTTATTCAGCCTTTCTCTTGCTGCACAAGGAACGACTTCGCTCGTGGTTGTATCCGTACGTGGAAAAGTGAAATACGAATCATCAAACTACCAAAAACCCATAACGCTTCAACCAGGTGCTGTTATCACGACAGATGGATATGTGCATTTGGAAGAAGGAGATAAATTAACCTGCATGCACGGGGATCAGTTTTTCAACATTACCGGAAAGGGTAGAAAAAGCCTGAGTCGTGCCATCGGATTGATCAAACCAGGCACAGCCATTACTTTCGATGGCGAGTACAGTAAATTTGTAAAGGCGGCGGTCGAATTCAAAGCCATTGCAAGAGAAGCAGATGGATGGGGAGGGATCACAGATCCAAAAACATCCGGAGACGGTTGGGGCGGAATAACCCCCTCCCAAGGAAGCTGGCGATGGTTGGGGTGGAATCACACAACCAAAAACTTCCGGAGATGGTTGGGGTGGAATCACGCAACCGAAAACATCAGGCGATGGTTGGGGTGGAATTACCCAGCCAAAAACATCAGGAGACGGTTGGGGTGGAATTACACAACCTAAAACATCAGGAGACGGTTATGGTGGGATTACACAACCTAAAACTTCCGGAGATGGATTTGGAGATGGTGTAAAAGCAATTATGCCCAGGTTGCCTTATGGAAATCAGGTAGCAGATGTAGTCACATTTAGGTGGACAGGGCCATCAGACATTAAAGTTTACAGACTTGAAATTTTGGACAGCAAAGGAGAAGTCATTCATTCTCAAACTTGCAAGAAAACATATGCAGATATTGATCTGATCTCGCTGGAATTAAACATTGGAGAAACCTACACCTGGCAGGTGATGCCCGATGATCTGGAATCTACAGCCGATGCTCATAAAATTAAATTTATCATGACTTCCAAAAAAGGATCTGACTGCAGCCATGAGCAAGTCATCCAAAACAAAATTGGGTGCATCCAGCGATCCGGTTTTGAAAAACGTAATGCAGGCAGCTGCACTCGAGCTTTCTGAATATTACAACGAAGCCTTGTTAAAATACGAAAGCGCCTTGGAGGAAGATCCAAAAAATGAAATGGTTAAAATGCAGTACTCTGCATTTTTAATGCGCCTCAATTGGCCGGAAGCTTCACAAAACGTGATGAACGGTCAGAAGTTTTAAGAAGTTGAGTTAGCCTCAACAAATACAAAATCAATAACCCACAAACCCGGTCATACTTCCAAATGTATGGCCGGGTTTTTTTTGCATGCCAGTACGAGTTTTAAACCTACGAATTCACTTGGGTATACAGGCACTCTACCCACGAATGAATTCCGGGATTTCTGGGGTTTCGTTGGTTTCTGGGAGATTCGGTGTGGATTGAACAGAAAAATCGAAATCTTAGTTTTGAATTAAATAACAACACCCTATGACACACTCCAAAGTTAGACTCTGGACTCATGTAATCTGTTGCACTAAATATCGGTATCCTTGTATCTCTTTTAAAACAGAATCAATAGGGTATGCGCTCATCCGCAAAGAATTCATTAATTTGGGTTGTTATGTGGACATGATCAAAAGTATGCCGGATCATATTCATGTATTGTTTCTATTAAATCCTGGGATGTCCATCAGAGCGGTTATGAAACAAATAAAAGGTTTCGTTTCACACGCCATCAACCAGAACAAAATTATTCCACTTCCATTTGCTTGGTCTGTTGGATATGCAGCGTTCTCAGTCAGTGAATCCACTGTGCCCATCATCTGAGCCTATATAAAAAATCAAAAAAGCCCATCATAAAAAGAAAACAAGTGCATAAGAGTATAAGGAGTTTATGGAACCCGATAACCTTTTGTAAGTTAAAGCGGTAAAACATTAAAAAGGTTTGCTATGGGTTTTTTATTTCTAATCTACTAATACAGGTATGTTTCTTAAGACTAGCCTGAACATAAAATACAACTCATGAGGAGAGGAAGTATAACTCCCGAATTTTGCGTAATTGTAGGACATTCATTTATCACTTCTCTTTCTCTTGACGAAGAATCGCAATAAATGTGTCTCGCCACTAAATAGTTGACTACAAATAAAAATCCCGGAGGTGTTTATCAACCGGGATTTTCATTTCAATAGAAATTTCTACTTAATTCTCCGATGCCGGCCTTGGGAATTTATCCCAAACTTCATCTTCAGCACGGTCGATGGGCAAAGTGTTTAATTTATTGTACCTCCTTGCATCCACCCAACGGTGACATTCTCCATAAAGTGAATATCTTCTTTGCTTAAGCAACTCATTGATCAATACGTCTTTGTCGGATGCGCCACTGTAATTGCCCAGTCCGGCTGCATTGCGGATCTTGTTGATCATTCTCAATGCTTCAGTAGTCTGGCTCGTTTGGATGTAATATTCGGCTTGCAATAAAATCAACTCTTCATTTCTGATGATGGGAATGTTGTCGATATTCGTTTTGTAAACTGCAAAATCGTATTCTGAGGTCAATCCATTGGAGGTTGCAGCAGTATTTCTTTTACTTACTTTTGATAACCTCGTATCTCCTGCCTCTGCATCCGTCACAAAAGAAGGATGTGCCAGACGAACTTCTCCAGCTGCATTCAACGGATAAAATACTTCATTCAGTAAATCTCCTCCAGTTTTCGAAAAAATGTAATAAACACCGGTGTTGAAATCGCCGTTATCATCGAGAAAACTTGCATCAAGCGCACTGTTTAGCGCATTCCCGTTTTCCCTGTAGGCATTTACACGTGCAGCCAGGCTAAAGTTGAATTTTGGAAATGATGCCGGAGTCTCAAATCCGGAAAATCCTCTTCCAAAATTATAACTGCTTCATAATTGGTAAATTTTGGATTAGAAATTCATATAAGATAGCGGTATTGTTAATTATTTTATAATTCACGGTAATATTTTCAAGACATTCCTGTCCGGGTTATCTATCCCAAATCGCTTATCTGAATTGAGTCTTTACCGGATGTGATGGGTGCCCGTTATCGTTTTAAACTCCGAAACCCTTCCGAAGCAAGGCGATAATGCCTTACGAAAGACTATTCACAACTGCCCTCGTCAAAAATTCCTGGTAAAAAATTAGAAAAGCCGCAGCTCTCATTTCAAAATGAAGACAAACTTTAGAATTATCCTCAACCTTGCCTGGTTGTGCTCAATTCTTGAAATGTAACCCAGGTCACAATCTTAGCGAATAG
This sequence comes from Saprospiraceae bacterium, assembly GCA_016716185.1. Lineage (NCBI taxonomy): Bacteria > Pseudomonadati > Bacteroidota > Saprospiria > Saprospirales > Saprospiraceae > Saprospiraceae bacterium. Next base: position 15,657 of record JADJWV010000003.1, read on the forward strand.
TACCTGATACCTTTGCATAAAATTTACGGCATGTTGAGATTTTACATTTCTGTTTTAGGAGTCTTCGGAAGTCTGATGGCTTTCGGTCAACAACCCTTGACGCTGCACGAGGCTGTCGAAAAAACCCTTCGACAAAACAAACAAGTCAACATTAAAATGCTGGAAAATGAACTGGCTTCGTCTGATCTAAGCAAGCTAAACTCAGCCTTTCTTCCTCAGGTACAGATCAAACACCAGCACATGCTAACAAACGATCCGCTGAATGCTTTTGGTTTTAAATTACAACAATCCGGGATCAGACAGGAAGATTTTCAGCCGGAATTGCTGAACAACCCGGAAATCACTCACCATTCCAATACCAAATTCTCACTTCAACAGGCTGTACTCAGTTATGATCTCATCAGTCTGAAAAAAAGTCTCAAATCAAGATTGTTGGCAACGAAATATTCTACATCCAGAATACAGGATCAACTCTCCTTTGAGATAAAAAATGCATTTGCAGATTTACAATATATCTATGCTGCATTGAAAGTAAATCAAATGGCCCTGGCGACCTTCAGGGAAAACGAACACGTCGTCAGACAATTATTGCAACAAGGGCTTGCAAAAAAACTGACCTGCTTTCCATAGAAACAGAAATTTCAAGGGCAAAACTCGATTCCGCAAAACTTCAACATTCGATCGCCAATCTCTCTGCCGTGATTGCTTTTCTGACAGGAGATCCGCCGTCAACGACTTATATTCCTGTTAACGAACTCATACGCGACACACGCTCATCCGATCTCGAAAATTTAACTGACAGGGCTGACTTTAAAGCCATGCAAGCAGCTATATCCTCCCGGATATATTCAAAAAAATCTGTAGAACAGGGCATCATCCCCAAAATTGGAATTTTTGGCGAGTTTAACGTTTACGACAATTCTCCGCTTGGTTTGGGAAACAACGCATATCTGGCAGGTATTCAGTTGCAATGGGATCTGTTCAATGGAAATGCAAGAAATTATGAAGCCAAAAAACAAAAAATTGAAATTGAAAAAGCGAAAGCCGAAATGGATCTCGCCTTAGATCAGGCACAACTGGAAATCAATCAAGCAGCCAACGAATGGATGCTGAGCCTGGAAGAAATCTCTGTTTCAGAAAAAGTTGTAACACTTGCTGAAGAAAACAGAAAAATCATTTCGGACAGATTCAAACAGGGTCTTGAAAAAGTGACAGATGTGCTCAATGCAGATTTGGTTTATTTTGATAAGAAACTAAAAGTGATGGAGAGTATCTCCAGGCATAATAAAATGATATATAAACTTGAATTTTTAAAAGCGTCCAATAAAAATTAAACTTGAAATATGAAAATACATACCATACTCGCAGTCTTCGTTATAGGGATCGTTGCATCTTGTGGCAAAAAAAACCCGCAGACCTCAGATCCTCAAGATCAGGAAATCATAGAAATCCAGATTTCAAAACCTGCAATTGATTCTGCATCAAACGCAGGGGACTTTGAAGTCAACGGTCGCCTCGAATCTTACAAATCATCTCAAATCAGTTCGCGGGTCATGGGAAATGTGAACCAGGTATACATCCGTGAAGGACAGAAAGTGAGGCAAGGGCAGTTGCTCATGCAAATAAAAGCTACTGATCTGATGGCACAGAAAGCGGGTTTGGAATCCAACCTCTCCGAAGCAAATTCATCATTTGAGCTTGCTCAAAAAAATTACCACCGTTTTAAAAAATTACATGAGCAATCGAGTGCAACCGATTTTGAATTGGATCAGGCTCAGCAAGTTTATGATGCATCCCGAAACCGGCTGGAACAAACCAAACAATCATTGATCCAGATTCAAATCATGATCCGGGAAGCTCAGGTGCTTAGCCCTTTTGATGGAACAGTGACTGCTGTTTTTGCGGAAGCGGGTACGCTTGCACATCCGGGTATGCCTTTGCTGACGATCGAAACCAGCCATAATCTGATTCTAAAAGCAAATGTTCCTGAATCCGAAATCCAAAATATAGACAAGCAAAAAGAAGTGGTCATACAGTTGCAAAGTAACGGTGAAAAATGTATGGGAAAAATAGCACAACTCAATCCATCTTCACAATTCAGTGGGAGTCAATACGAAATTGAAATCAAACCCGATCCTAAAAGCATTATAAATATGAATTGGAAAGCGGGGATGTTTGCAAATGCAAAAATTCAGCGCTTACAAGGTAAACAATCAATTCAAAAAGATCAAAACCAACTGATCATACCTAAAAAAGCACTCATTGAGAAAGGCCAGCTTTATGGCGTGTTTACCGTATCCGATGATCAAAGAGCTATTTTGAGATGGGTTCGAATTGGAAAGGATTTTGGAGATCGCATAGAAATTGTCTCAGGATTGAAGCAAAATGAGAGTTATATCACAGAAGCCGACAGCAGATTATATAATGGTGCCCCTGTTCGCATCAAACAATAAATTTAATAAATTATGAAACCAAATACGAATCAGGGTATCTCAGGGCGGATTGCGGATGTTTTTATAAAATCCAAATTAACGATCCTGCTCATGCTGGTATTTCTTGCCATTGGAATTTATTCAACAATGCTCATTCCCAGGGAAGAGGAACCTCAAATTAAAATTCCTATTGCAGATCTTTTCGTTTCTTATCCCGGAGCCAATCCAAAAGAAGTAGAATCCAGAGTCGTTCAACCCCTTGAAAAAATGATTTCGAACATCAAGGGAGTTGAATACGTGTATTCGACTTCCATGAATGGACAAGCCATGTTGGTGGTGCAATATTATGTCGGTGAAGATATTGAACGGTCTATAGTAAAATTATACGATGAGATCAATAAAAATGCAGACAAAATGCCGATGGGGGTCAGCATGCCTTTAATCAAAACCAGATCCATCGATGATGTTCCCATGATGTCACTTACGCTCTGGAGCACAACACAGGATGATTATCAAATCAAACGAATTGGCCAGGAGCTGGCGAATGAAATTAAAAAAATAAACGAAGTTGCACAGATCCAACTGATCGGAGGAAGAGACCGGCAATTGTCTGTAATACTCGATAAAGACAAGTTAGCCGCACATGGTTTAGACATTGCAATGCTTGCTCAAAACATCAGACAAAACAATGTTCAGACGCAGAGCGGAACCATGACGAATCATGATCAGGAAATTGCCATTGAAACCAGAAACTTTCTAAGCTCTAAAGAGGATGTTGAAAATATCATTGTGGGTACGTTTTCAAACAAGCCGGTCTATTTGCACCAGGTTGCTACAGTTGCCGACGGGCCTGAAGTTTCCGAAGATTATGTGAGTTTTGGTTTTGGAAAGGCAAGCATGGACAAAAAAGCTTTATTCAAATCTGAATATCCTGCAGTTACGCTTGCTATCTCAAAGAAAAAAGGTTCAGATGCGATGTCCATTTCGACACTAATTCAGGAAAAAGTTCAGGACCTCAAGAAAACACTGATCTCAGATGACATACAAGTGACCGAAACCAGAAATTACGGTGCATCCGCATCAGAAAAAGTTTCTGAACTCCTGATGCACCTTGGAATCGCAATTCTTGCAGTAACGCTGTTGGTCATGATTGCAATGGGCTGGCGAGGAGGATTGGTCGTTTTTCTTTCAGTGCCAACCACTTTTGCACTCACACTATTCGCCTATTATTTCATGGATTACACCCTGAACAGGATCACTTTGTTTGCATTGGTCTTTGTTGTGGGCATCGTCGTCGATGACAGTATTATCATTGCTGAAAATATGCACCGGCATTTTAAAAATAAAATCCTGCCGTTTCATCAAGCTGCACTTTATGCCATTAACGAAGTCGGAAACCCAACCATATTGGCGACTTTTACAGTAATCGCTGCGATACTTCCCATGGCATTTGTTTCGGGGCTTATGGGTCCTTACATGAGTCCGATGCCCGTAGGTGCATCAATTGCCATGCTTTTTTCACTGGTAATCGCTTTAACCATCACACCATATTTGGGTTATATTTTTTTGAAAGAATCAGATAAGGGCGAAGCTAAACCCAGTTCAGAGGTCATCGAAATGCATCACAATAAAATTTATAAACTGTATCATAAATTTTTATTGCCCCTCCTGAATTCAAGAATGAAAAGATATGTGTTTTTATTGAGTACAGCCCTGATCCTCATGTTGTCCATGCTGGCTTTTGTTTTTAAAGGGGTGGCTGTGAAAATGCTTCCATTCGACAATAAAAATGAATTTCAGGTAGTCATCGATATGCCTGAGGGAAGTACTTTAGAAAGAACTTCAGCTGTTGCAAGAGAATTATCGCAATATCTATCGGAACAATCAGAAGTATTATTTTACCAATCATACGTGGGTACTTCATCTCCGATAACATTCAACGGTTTGGTCAGACATTACGATGTACGAAAAGGCTCTCATGTTGGTGACATCCAGGTTAATCTAACCCCAAGCATGACCGAACAGAACAAAGCCATGATCTGGCTAAAAAATACAGACCGGGACTTCAGGAAATTGCCAAAAAGTACAACGCCAATGTAAAAGTGGTCGAAGTACCTCCGGGACCTCCGGTACTGAGTACAATTGTCGCAGAAATTTACGGAGATGATTACGACAAACAAATTGATATCGCAAATCAGGCTAAAAAATTAATCAGTGAGACTCCCGATGTTGTAGATGTGGATTGGTATGTAGAAGAAGAGCAAAAAAAGATCTCGTTTGAAATAGATAAAACAAAAGCGATGTTGTATGGTGTCACGCCTGCTCACATCGTTCAAACCATGCAAATGGCACTTGGATCTCCCGTAATTTCAAGCATGTATGATCCGAAATCCATACAAGCGGTTGGAATTGTACTCAGACTCAACGATCATCAAAAAACAAGTGTGAATGATCTTAAAAGTATACCGGTCGTAAATCAACAAGGTAAAATTATTCCGGTTGGAGATTTAATTACCATTAAAGAAAATAAGCAGGATGTAAACATCTACCGTAAAAATCAAAAACGGGTCGTGTATGTAGTCGCCGATATGGCAGGTGATTTGGAAAGCCCGGTATATGCCATATTAGACATTTCTGAAAAACTAAAATCCATCGATTTGCCCAAAGGTTATACGCTACAAGAGAGTTTTTACGAACAACCTAAAGACGAAAGCAATTTTACCCTGAAGTGGGATGGTGAATGGCAGATCACTTACGAAGTATTCAGAGATCTGGGCATTGCATTCGCCGTTGTCATCTTCGTAATTTATTTACTCATCGTCGGATGGTTCCAGAATTTCAAAGTTCCGGTCATCATGATGACGGCCATTCCGTTGAGTCTGATTGGTATTGTAGCGGGACACTGGCTTATGGGCGCATATTTTACGGCCACTTCGATGATTGGCTTCATTGCCCTTGCGGGAGTCATGGTCCGGAATTCTGTTTTGTTAATAGACTTTGTAAATATTCGACTGCGGGATGGGATTCCTCTAAAAGAATCCATTCTCGAAGCAGGGGCTGTCCGTACAACGCCGATTTTATTAACAGCCGGTGCAGTCGCCATCGGTGCTGTGGTAATCCTTTTCGATCCCATATTTCAAGGTCTGGCCATCTCTCTGATCGGCGGAACCATTGCCTCGACTGTACTTACACTTATCGTTGTTCCACTACTCTACTACATGATTGAAAAAAGAAATTACAAATAAAAAATACATAATCCTTAATTAAATAAAATTATGAACAGAACACAAATTATTCGACTCTTTGCAGGATCACTGGTGCTTTTATCTGTAAGTCTTGCACATTTTGTACATCCCCACTGGATCTACCTCGCTGTATTTGTAGGATTGAATTTATTTCAATCTGCGCTTACCAAATGGTGCTTACTGGAAGATATACTGAAGAAATTAAATGTGAAAGGGGAATGTGAATGAGTGAAAAGCTGAAAGCGAAAAGCTGAAAGCTTTGGTCGAATGCCATTGATTTGACAATCTTATTTTAACTAACAAACATTTGTTAGTCCTGTCAACGAATAAGCTTGTAGGCTTTTAGGCTTTTAGGCTTTTAGGCTTTTAGGCTTTTAGGCTTTTAGGCTTTTAGGCTTTTAGTCCCGATAAAATAAAGCTAACTTTTTCTTTACTAAAATATTATGCAGTTTTATCGGGATTTAGGCTTTTAGGGTGGGGGAATTGAATTCAGCGAAAAAGCTTGAAGTGAAAAGCCTAAAGCGAAAAGCTTAAAGCGAAAAGCCTAAAGATATATTTCGATTCCATTGATAGAACTCTCTTCCCTAAACTAACGAACGTATGTTAGTCCCATCAACTATCAACTATCAACTACACGAGCCCCACGCCAAGCACGCAACTCCAACTGCCAACTGCCAACTGCCAACTCTGCCAACTTCTTACTGCCAACTGCCAACAACTGCCAACTGCTTACTGCCAACTGCCAACTGCCAACTGCTAACTCCAACTGCCAACTGCCCCCTACTGCCAACTCCAACTGCCAACTGCCAACCACTCCCTACTGCCCCCCTATCCCACAAACGTATACGCCTTGCCGCTTTTTCCGGCTCGTCCTGTCCGTCCAATGCGGTGAATGTAACTGTCGAGGTTCTTGGGTTCCTGGAAATTAATCACATGGCTGACATCGGTAATATCCAATCCACGTGCTGCTACATCGGTCGCAACCAAGACCTGAATTTTCTCCAGTTTGAATGCTTCCAAAGTTCGTATGCGTTGGTTCTGGGATTTATTGCCATGGATATCATCAGCCCTGATCCCAGAGATCCTTAGTTTCGCAGTTAACCGCTTTACCAAATGCTTGGTCTCTGCAAATACCATCACTTTGACAAATGATTTATCTTTAAGCATTTTAATCAACACATCTACTTTGCTTTCTCCAGGTTTGACTGCAACAATTTCCTGATCGACAAGATCGCTTGAAGCATTTCCGGAATAAAGTCTGACTTCTACTGGATTGTTAAGTAAACTATTCATTAAAGATCGCTGTGCATCATCTTCAGTAGCTGAAAACAAAATAGTCTGCTTTCGATTGGTCATTTTACCAACCAACGCCATGACTTCTTTTGAAAATCCCATATCGAGCAATCTGTCAAATTCATCGAGTACCAGACAGCTAAAATTTTGCAAATTCAATTTTCGCTGCATAACCAGGTCTGCAATCCTTCCTGGAGTACCGATAATGGTATGCACAGGCCGCTTTAATTTTTGAATATCCGCTTCAACTGAAGTACCCCCAATTAAACAATGACTAAACAACTTTAATCCGGAGCAAAGCGTCTTGTACTCGGCTTCAATCTGCAAAGCAAGCTCGCGTGTCGGTGTAATGATTAATATCTGTCCGGGGTTATCGCCATTCATTACATTATGCAATAGTGGCACCAGAAAAGCTGCTGTTTTACCAGTTCCGGTTTTAGCTATTCCCAGAAAATCCAGACCATTTAAGATGGGTTCAAGTGCTTTTTCCTGAATTTCTGTAGGATGCGTATATTTTTTTCGAATCAGGTTTCTGATCAATGCATCATCGACCGGCAAATCGGCAATGGCTCGGGTGGCAGTATAACTTCTTGCTTTTTCGGGATTGGATTTCTTTTCAAAATGGACCGGATCAACAGACTTTATGCGTGTTTGCTTCTTTCGGTTTCCGCCATTTGCACGTTGTGGACGCGATTCTTTTCTAACAGAGTGGAGTACGGTTGTACTGTTCATATATGGATTATAAAATGTATAAACACCTGAAACCTGGCAAATAATCTGCAGAAATGCCAAACAACAGGTTGTTGAGTGTTAATAAAAATTAAATTAGTGGAACTTAAATAAAGGGAAATCCTCGACGGGAATGCGCTTAATTGGAAATTCTACTACGCAGATTGCGGTGCAAAGATAATCTTTTATTACAAATCAAACTTTAAAAAATAATAGGAATGGAGTCCCGACATGAAATAGCTGAAATGGAAATACCTCACCTCTATGTCAGGAGGAGCAAAGTGCAAGGAGCAAGGAGTGAAGAGCAAAGAGGATGGCGTATAGTTAATGGAGCAAGAGCTTAAAGCTCAAAGCAAAAAGCAAGAAAGGCTGAAGGTATAAAGGGAAGAAGGCATGAGGACGGAGAATGGAGAATAGATGATGGAGAATGGAGAATATTGCGAAACTTCTTGCTGACTACAGCCTACAGACTCCTGACTAAAGAAGAATGCATAATGATGTATAGAGCAAAGAGGTAAGATTATAGGGCAAAATAAATGGATAAAAAGTGAATACAAGCGTTAGAAAGCTCAAGAGCGAGCATTTACGCTATTTTAAAGGCTCTCTATAATAAATGTTTTGTAAGCTACATAGATCTTTAAATTTTCATTTGATTCAATTTATTCGGAAACAAAACCCCTAAGGGGTGGCAATATATTAACAGGCTAAATATTAAATAAACATGAGATAATTTAATTTTGGGGAACTAAAAATTAGTTGCCGAACTTTCCAAAACGTCAAAACGTCAAAACGTCAAAACGTCAAAACGTCAAAACGTCAAAACGTCAAAACGTCAAAACGTCAAAACGTCAAAACGTCAAAACGTCAAAACGTCAAAACGTCAAAACGTCAAAACGTCAAAACGTCAAAACGTCAAAACGTCAAAACGTCAAAACGTCAAAACGTCAAAACGTCAAAACGTCAAAACGTAAAACGTCTATTTTCCCAACAGGATCGAATTACGTTCAGAAAAATTTTTAACTTGCCAATTCAATTATAATCTCATTCATGAATGTAAACATCGCATTCAAAAATCAATTTAAGCAAGAGCCCCTTATGACCTACAAAGCTCCTGGACGCGTCAACATCATAGGGGAACACACCGATTACAATGCAGGATTTTGTCTACCTGCTGCCATAGATCAATCTGTATTTTTTGCGCTCAGTGCTTCAAACGAAACCAGGATTCATTCTTTTAACCAAAATGACAGTTGGTATCCTGGACAAACCAAAAACCAACCAGACTGGGCCGTATATTTTAATGGCGTATTGCAATTATTAAAAGAAAAAGGATATTCGTGGCCCTATTTTAATCTTGGCTTCGGTGGTGATCTTGTCATCGGCGCCGGATTGTCCTCATCTTCCGCTTTAACCTGTGGATTTATAAGCATCCTTGATGAATTTTCATCGTGGAATTTGTCTATTGAGCAGCTTACGAAATTTGCCGTTCAGGCAGAAAAAGCTTCAGGAGTTGATGGCGGAATGATGGATCACATATCGATCATGCATGGCAAAAAGGACCATGCACTTTGCATCGACTGCATGGATTGGAGTTTTCAATACATCCCCGTTGTCATGGATCATTACAAATGGCTCGTCGCTGATACAAAAGTTAAACATCATCTCATCCATACAGATTACAACAGTCGGTCAGCGGCTTGTAAAAAGCTGAATGAAATCATTCATTCCATTTATCCGGATAAATATTTTATTTCACAGCTATCCTTCTCCGAACTCCAACAATTGAAATCTCAAATCAGCCCAAGGCAATTTGAAATGGCTTTTTTTATTCTGGAAGAAAATATCCGGGTGCAAAACATGGCTATAGCCTTACAGGAACATAATACCAATCTGGCTTGTTCCATTCTTTTCGATGGCCATGAAGGCTTGAGAAGTTTATATAAGGTTAGTTGTCAGGAACTCGATTTTATGGTTAATTTTTCAAAATACTCCGGTCTCCAAACCGGAGCCAGAATGGTCGGTGGCGGATTTGGTGGTTGCACCTTACACCTGGTACCGTCACCAATGATCAATTCTTACAGTTCCGGATTAAGCAATGCTTTTAAAAATAAATTTGGGTACGAACCCCATTGTTTTGAAGCTCAATTCGGAGATGGAGTAAAGCGATTGGAATAAATTTCTGATATATTGATTTATGCAAAAATATTAACTTTTATATTACTGATCATTCCTTTGATTACTGATGCAAATGGTTTTGTTGATCGCGATTCCGTAAAATTGCGCAAACATTTGCAAATGGTTTTTCCTGGAATTCAGATAGAACCATTGGCCACTCAGGTACCTTACAAGTTTGTTTGGAAACTAAATCTCATACAGGCGTTGGATCATAACGCTCCCGAAACAGGAAGTTTCATGCAACAGGTAATCCTATTCCACAGAGGATTTCATAAACCCAATGTCCTCGTCACCGAGGGGTACCAAATTGTAAATCGTATCTATGAACCAACCATGATCCTCGACGCCAACCAGATCTCCGTTGAATACAGATTTTTTGGAGAATCAAAGCCTTCAGCCATCCCGTGGGAATTACTCAACCACAAACAAGCATTGCAGGATTTCCATAAAATACAATCAGGTCTTCAGTCTGTCTACAAAAAAAACTGGCTGGTCACTGGAATATCAAAAGGTGGAACAACAGCAACACTATACAGCCTGAACTATCCGAATGCTGTCAAAGCTACTATAGCCTATGTAGCTCCATTTGTTTTAGAGCAGGAAGACAAAAGAACTATCGAGCATTACAACCATGTCGTCGGAACTCCAGAATGCAGATTGAAAGTTAAAAAGTTTCAAAAACTGATTTTGAATTCCCGTGAGGAGTTGAAACCCATGTTAAAACAACTCGAAGTTTCAGAAAACGTCAAATTTGAAATGGATCTGGATAAGGTCATTGATTACACAGCTTTGGAATATCCCTTTTCATTCTGGCAATGGGGATTTGGATGTAAGGAAATTCCTGGTGACCAATCCACAGTGGAAGATGTATTTGATCACGTTGAGCAAGTCGTAGATTTTAATTATTACGATAACAAATATTGTGCATTGTATCTCCCGGCTTATTATCAGTTTATGACAGAATATGGATACTACGGCTTTGACACATCTGGCTTGAGCCATTTATTGAAACACCAATATTTCAGCAATCTCGAATTTTGTCCAAATGATGTTTCAATCCATTACGATGGGAAATACATGAAAGAAATGTTGGACAAAGCAATACATTCCAGTAAGAACATCATCTATATTTATGGGGGACTGGATACTTGGACTTCTTGTGCTGTGCATCCTTCTCCGGCAACCAATGCTTTGAAACTGGTAAAATACAACGGTGGCCATCGCACCCGCTTACGTGATTTTTCAAAATCTGAAAAAAACCAGGTTTATAAACTAATAAAAAAATGGATGCGATCTCCCATTGAGCCACTTCCCTACTGATCCTAAAGACCTCTTTGGATCCAAGCTTTGATACACTATTTAAAAAAATTGCAATTACATTTGTGCAATTATTTACGGTCAATACAACAGAAAATATGGAATTAATCAACGGCGAATACAGCATTCAGAAGTTAAAAGTCCTCGACCTGGTCGAAAAATATCACACACCCTTTTACTTATATGACACTGAAGTCATCAAAAGACAGATCGACCGATTAAAAAATGCTTTTGATATTCCAGATCTGGGTATCCACTTTGCATGCAAAGCACTAAATAACATCAACATACTGAAATTGATGAATCAATGGGGTGTCGGACTGGATACGGTTTCCGTTCAGGAAATCTGGACAGGGATGAAAGCGGGATTTAAAGCTGAAGAAATCATTTATACGCCCAATTGTGTGGGTCCTGACGAAGTCGAAATGGCAATCAAACTCGGAGTGCAAATCAATATCGATCATATTGAAACGCTGGAATATATAGGGCACCATTATCCGGATACAAAAATTGGGATCCGGATCAACCCTCACGTTATGGCCGGAGGCAACGAAAAAATTTCAGTAGGTCATATCGATAGCAAATTCGGCATTTCCATATATCAGCTTCCACTGGTGCTCCGGTTAGTAGATGCTCTTCAACTCAAAGTGAATGGCTTGCATATGCATACCGGCTCAGATATTCTCGACGCAGGAGTTTTCAGTCTGGCATCTGAAATCCTCTACGATGCTGCGAGAAAATTCAAAGATCTCGAATTTATCGATTTCGGAAGCGGAATAAAAGTTCCTTATAAACCCGATGACGTTTATACCGATATCGAAGAATTGGGACAGGTCCTCTCAAAATCATTCAATGCATTTTGCAAAGAATATGGAAAACCATTAAAACTCTATTTTGAACCAGGCAAGTATCTGGTATCCGATTGCGGTTACTTTTTTGTCAAAACCAATGTGATCAAACAAACGCCCTCCACAGTTTTTGCTGGCGTCGATTCCGGATTAAATCACCTGATCAGACCCATGTTTTACGATTCCTATCACCACATCTTTAATGTAAGCCACCCAAATGGAAAACCAAGAGTTTACAACATTGTTGGTTACATCTGCGAAACTGACACCTTCGCCAGCAATCGGGTCGTGGCAGAAATTCATCCTGGTGATATTTTGTGTTTCAAAAATGCAGGGGCTTATTGTTTTACGATGTCATCCAATTACAACTCGCGCTTCCGCCCGGCAGAAGTAATGATCCACGAAGGAAAGGATTATCTGATCCGCGAACGGGAAGTACTGGATGATTTGCTGCGACATCAGGTGGAAGTGGTTTAAAAGATGAAACCGAAAGCACGTATAAAATACTAACAATTGTTAGTTAAATTAACTGTTAGGCTTTTAGGATCATCCAGCGTAAGAACTAAAAGTTCTTACAAATAAGAAACAATTTTTAAAAATTTCGTTCTGAATTCTTTACCCCACTCTCTGAAATTGGTGCTATTGAGATTTCACCCCTACAGGGCTGGATTTTGATCTCTATTCTCCATTCTCTATTAATATGTCACCCCTACGGGGCTGGATTTAGATTAATCTAATATGCCTAAATGCTTTATGCATTCTCTATTTATATGTCACCCCTACGGGGCTGGAATTTGGTTATATTAATGATCCTGTAATCTTTATATAATCGCAATTTTCTTCCCGACATAAAGGTGATGTATTTCTATTTCAGCAATTTCATGTCGGGACACCATTCTCTATTCATATGTCACCCCTACGGGGCTGGAATTTGGTTAAATTAATGATCCTGTTATCTTTATTTAATCGCAATTTTATACCCTCACTCCGCGCTTTCTGCTTATCGCTTTGCGCTTTAAGCTTCTTATCCATTCCCTATTGACATGTCACCCCTACGGGGCTGGAATTTTAATATTTGCATTCTCTATTAATATGCCACCCCTACGGGGCTGGATTTAGATTCTCTTTACTCTAGAAACTTTGCTCTTTTATCTTTGCTCTTTAATCTTTTCCCTTTAAGCTTTTGGCTTTGCACTATCAACTAATCTATCATCCATCATCTAAAAAAGATATCCCGGTATGCAAGCTCCATACCGGGAGTACCTCGTCACAATTTTCAGCATCAACTCAGGCGTTCCCGGTTGAAAAAATTAAGGTTTTGCGTTGACGTTTGTAAATACTTAATATTTTGACGGTACGATCATCAATTTTTCAAATGCGATGATACCTCTGTTGTTTTCAAATTTTACAAAATAAATTCCTGCTTCGAGCATACCATTCAGGTCAAGCGATAGTGGCTGCCCTTCCCATGGAAGCCTGAAACACATGTTGCCGCAAGCATCGAGGATACTTACTATACCTTGTTGTTTCAGGCCCTTGAATTCAATTTGAAACAAACCGTTGTTGGGATTTGGGTAAATGTTCATCATGTGTTTCTCAGGACCGGCAGGTGGTTGGGTGCTTACCACAATAAAATCTTTTGATAATGTGTGCAAAGTAGTATTCGTAATAATTGCCGCATTCATATCGAATACGATTTCTGCAGTATTATTTATGCGTGCTTTTAAAGGTGCAGAAGACAGAGGCTGCAGAGCATAGGTGATGTAACCCTGCGATCCGGTTTCATTCGCTGAACGATGTGGTAACTGAATACCATCAAATCTTACCGTAAGTACATTCCCAACCAAACTATATCGGTATGGATGTGAAGAACCGGTCATTTTAAAAGTTTCCAGATCCAACCAGCTATCCAGTGTATCGAAGATCGCAACCTGAAAAGCCGTATCATTCCCTGTATTCTGAAAGCGAATCCGGTATTCGATCTGCCGATTGGGTTCAATAAAATTTTCCTGACCATATCCTCTGGGCCAGGCGGTTTTATCGTTAGGATCAAATGAACCCCGCGATTCCTGACAATCTATTGCTATATGAAGGTCTTCTTCATCTTCAGGAAATTGCAACACATAACCCCTGCTGAAATCTCCCTGTTGGTTTTTTCCACAGCCTTCAATCGCAACTGTCGGATTGGATTGTCCAGGATGAAATGCAACCTGATCAACCATGAGGCGATAAGTTTTCCCGTTAGCAGGATATTCAAGATCGAGAAAAGCCCCTTTATTGAGCAAGACATTTTTCTTGAGTCCGGGCATGATATCATCCTCCACAATCCAATATTGAGAAGGTTCTGTCATGTTTTGTTCGCCGGAATTCAGGATCCTGAATTTAACTTTACCTTCAGAACAAATGCCATTGACTTCAACATGAGCACCCGACCAGTTGGGCGATGAAAGACAATTTACCTTTGGTAATATTTCTGCCTTCAGACAGTGCGTTTGCCCAACCAATGTTCGATTGCAATCCAACTCAACCGTGATTAGAAAAACGCCTTCCTCAAAAACATCGAGATTTCCTATGGCAAATTCTACAACAGGCCATTGAATTAACGAAGGTTGTATACTGGCTCCTTTATAAATCATAAACGAATCCAGGGTGATCCGGATCAGGGAATTAGGCTCTGCGATGGTGCCGGTATTCTTATAGTGTATTTGATAATTGTAATTGACACATCTTCTGACAATCGGAGAACTGACCTCAACTTCAAGCAAGGGACAAACAGAAACCGGCTGAAGTCCGAATTGAAGACTGATCAGTTTGGTGGTGCTGTCGATATAGAGTCTCTGGCTTCTGTTACAGGCATTCCACAAAGACGATTTTGAAGAAATGCTAAAATAATGAAAGCCAAACTCAGCTGAAGAAAAACTCAACAACTGTGGGTTCTTCAGAATTCTGGTTCTTCCATTAAAACTATCGATAATGGTATAATCAGATAACAATTGTTCCTGGTTGTCGTAGCTACAATTTGAATTTGCATCCCTGTACACACTCAAATACGTAGGAATAAATTGTACGGACTGACAACTCTTATAACCGTTTACCGGAATACTGTTTGCATTGGTATTGAGAAATTCTATGATTACCGGGGCGTTGGCAATTTCATAACAATGGCTTTGAAGCGGATCCGACAACCATTTGATGCGAAAAAGGGTTTCGCCATCCGGTAGAGTCATTCCCTGAGCTGCAAAATCCCAGGACACGGTCAGGGCATTAAATCCCTGATGAAAGGAATAGTTACCGCTGTTGAAATTCGGCAAACGGACCTGGTCGATTCCTGCCAGCTGGCCCAGACGGTTCTCGTCTCTGAAACTTAATTGAAATGCCAGAATATTTTTAAATCCGGTGGCCCTTAGCTCAATGAAATTCGTATCGCCTACCCAGCCTTTATCAACCGGAAAAATAACAACCTGATCCTGCCCGGATAGTGGCCTGCAAAAGCCACTTAAGGCGAGAATAAGTACGGCTAATAGTCTATTTCTGATAAATCCAAACATGGGCTTTGCCATTATTTCTAAACAAATGTAGGATATGCGATCGGTCCTGTAAAATAAAAAAAAATTGGTTTGTAGAATATTCTTTATATTTGAATTAGTTTAATTAATTAATATTCAGTTGTTTATAAAATTTATTTGTAGCCCAAAATGAAAAGTCCCTTTGTTCTGGAGTTATATAACACCTTAAATGCCAAACAGCGCCAGCGATTCATTGAATTCCTGAAATCACCCTATTTCAATACAAACAAGAAATTAATTGAAGGTTTGCTTGCCCTGCAATCCCTGATTCTTAAAAAAACTGATTTGATTAAGCCGGAATTATTCCATGCGCTCTATCCGGGAGAAAACTATGCCGATATAAAATTGCGTTTGTTTTTTTCAGAACTGCTCAACCAATTAAAGACTTTCATTTTTATCGAATCCAAACACAAATCAGAAATAGAAAAAAATCTACTCCTCCTCAAACATCTTCGCAAAAATCAAAAGATCAGGGAATTTGAAAGAGAAGCTTCAAAATTACAAGAGACCATCGATTCAGGTGATCATTGGGACCCGCAACGCTACGAATGGAAGCATCAGCTGGATATGGAAATTCTATCCTACGAATCATTCAGAAACAGATTCACGCATTTCGATTTTGGGCTCTGCGCCGAACATCTGGAAGTATCTGCCTTGATTCAACGACTCCGAATTTATCTCGAACAACTTTCGCATGAATCCATTGGCCGTAAATCTTCCGAATATCCTATGGTGGATGTCTGGATGCAACAAGCTGTCGTTCAAAACTGGGCGAAATATCCCGAGTTAAAATTATACCTGCTGGCGATCCAACTGTTCCGGAATCCCGAACAGGAAACCTACTTCGATGAATATCTTGATTTGCTTAAACAACATGAAAAATATTTCGACTTCGAATACGGTCGTGAATTATACCTCACTGCTTTGAATTATGGCATCCGTAAAATCAATCAAAACAACACCAAATATTTTCGGATCACACTGAACTTATTTCAACATTGCATTGAAAATACCTGGATTCTGGACTACGGAGTGATGAGTTCCCTGACTTATAAAAACATTATCGTATTGTGTATCAGGATGAATGATCTGGAATTAGCCGAACAGGTCCTTGAAAAATACAAAGCCCTTGTAAATGTCAAAGACCGAAATATGATCTATCAGTTCTGCAAGGCGAAAATTCAGAAAGAAAGAGGCCAATATCAACAGGCATTATATCTGTTAAATACCAGCATTTTCAAAGATCCGCTTATCGAACTCAATGCCCGGGTGGAAATGATTAAAATTTATTATGAATTGAAGGAATCGGAACTGATGGGTAATCAAATTATTGCTACTAAAAATCTGATCCGCAGATCTAAAAAATTGGGTTATCACCGGGACTATTACATTAATTTTCTGGCATCGGCAGGCAAACTCAACCACACTTTGAAACTACCTGCCAAAGAAAAAGACAAATGGCTTTCTGAAATTTTGAACGACAAAAAATTAATTGAAAAAACCTGGCTTCACAGCATGGTATCTAAACTAAACTGAATTAACGCAGCAGGGTAATATCACCACTGGCTTGATGCCTGCCGCCAAATTTATCCCGCCATTCAACGCGGTAAACAAATACGGCAGGATTCGCCGGTTGTCCTTTTAACTGTCCATCCCAGCCTATGCTGTTGTTGTTCGGAGGAAAGGATCGGCTTTCGAATACTTGTTCGCCCCAACGATTGTAAATTGCAAATAAATCGATCAACTCCACATCCTGATTCGCAAATACAGTCACGCGGTCATTAATCTGATCGCCGTTCGGACTAAAAACATTAGGTACATACACTTCTCCGGAACCCACTACGATCAAATATAAATTGAGAACAGAATCACAACCCCGTTGGGTAAAATGATTGAAGGAATAGCTTCCACTCTTTTCGTATAGTTCACCATTCGCATTCCACACATGCTTGTTTAATGCACATATGGTGTCGAAATGCTTGAATTCAGGATGGATGATGAGTAGTAATTGAAAATCAGAATCACATCCATGTATGGTTTTTGAATTCAAATTATAAATTCCGCTTGCTGTGTATTCCTTTGCGGTAGGCTCCCAATAATAAACTACGCAACTTTCTACCGTGTCTACGTTTTGATATTCCGGATAAAAGTTTAAATTCACCTGAATGGTTGAATCGCAACCATATTGATTGGCTGCCGGTAAAATGATCTCTCCTCTTGTATTATCTACGTCAAACCATTGCTGGTGAATCCTTACTCCTGTAGACGGACATACGAATGTGTCCAATTGAAATTTGGTTTCAGGCAAGATTTGAACATTAACATCGATGATGGAGTCACATTTATTTTGATTAGCGGACGATAGTACCAGGCGTCCGGCAGTTCTGTTTTCATCAAATCGTTGTTGATGTATGACCAAAGAACTTCCTTTGCATATCGCTGTATCGAGCTTCGAAGTCGAAGTTGCACGAACACTCAACTGCACAGTTATCAACGAATCACAACCATAATGATTCACACCAGGTAAAATGATTTCACCTTTCAAACGGTTTTCGTCAAACTTCCTGCTATGGATGATTAAGGATTCCCCTGGACATATTGATGTATCTATTTTTGAACTGGTTGTTGGTAAGATTTTAAGTTCGACATGGATGGAAGAATCACAACCGAATTGATTTGCATTCTTGAGCAAAACATTTCCGCTCCTGTTTAACTCATCAAATAGTTGGTTGTGGATCGATACCACTCCTCCCGGACAAATGCTGGTATCCAGTCTGGCCTGGCTGGTTTGTAGTAAATTTATTTTAACATGGAGAATGGAATCGCAGCCAAATTGATTCATACCAGATAGCAGCACATCTCCATTTAATCTGGATGCATGGAATAACTCTTGGTGGATCTCCAGCGTATCTGATGGACAAATCGAACGTTCTATAACACCTTCGCTATAAGGTAAAATTGAAATATTTACTTCAATGATGGAATCACATCCATTTTGATTTAATCCTGCGAGTACAATAGTCCCTGCAGTCCTCGACGAATCAAATTTTTGTTGATGTAAAATTAAACTGTCGGTAGGACAAATGGATGCATAGAATATCGATGATGTATGCGATTTGAAATGAATTTGAACCTGAATCATCGAGTCGCAACCCTTGTGATTCAGATTCTTTAGTAAAATCACACCCTGCGTTCGATTAGAATCGAACACCTCCTGATGAATTTCCAATTGTGTGGATGGACAGATCGCTGTATCCAATATAAAAAAACCTGGCTGTAGGATATATGATTCAACCCTCACCAAAGAATCACAGCCAAAACCTCTGGTGTTGTTGAATCTCAACAGGCCGTTGGGATTCCTATCTGAAAACCACACATCGCCAAGCTGTACAGAATCATTCAAACAAATTTCGGGATGAAGTGTATCCGGAATATTCTGATCGCAGGGAAACAAGCCAAAATCAATAGAAAAATTATTCTCTCCGTCTTTCCCTGTTAAATAATTTAAAGCAATCTTATTTTGATATACAGGAGGCAATGGCAAATTTTTAGATGCGTCCGAATCATTTTCTGAATTTCCAAAATTGATCCGGGAGTGATACATGGTAGTTGCATACGGAATGTAATTATGAATAAATTCTCCGTTTACATAATGTGTATCTCTCCCGATTTGAATTACATACTCGGTATAGGGATCTAAGCCTTGGAAATAATACAATCCATTTGTATCTGTCTGGGTTTGCCGCAATAGTGTATCGTTCTTAAAGAGTAATACTTCGACGGCAGCCAGAGAATTTTCATTAGGATCCTGCACCCCATCCTGGTCGCGATCAGACCAGATGTAATTTCCAATGGAAACACCAATTCCTTTTGAAGTAGATGAACCTATTAATAATTCAATATCCCCAAGGCCTGCGGCTTTTCCAAATGTACCATACTCGCCGGTAAAAATATTATAATTCACCCTTTTGCTTCCCAATGAATTATCGAGTTGACTCCAACCATTCGACCAGATATTTGCCGGATCCATAAGCGTAGCCACAATGGTATTGTAACTTGGATGTGCGGCAAGAGCCCCAAGCGTACTTTCCTGATGACTGTAAAATCCATCCTGAAAATAAAACTCACCACCACAAACACCTTGATTGTTATTCACTCCCAAGGTGGTATGGAATCCAGCTGTGGCATTTTGCTCCAGCAGATATGATCCTTTTAAATGAAAGAGTTTTAAATTATCTCCACCGGCAAAACTAATATACACAACTCCATCTCTGGTATTGGTACCATAATCGCGGCCACCGGTCTGATATCCATAGCGATCACCCAATGAAACGATCATGTTACCATCAGAATCGAATTCTATATCAGACAATACCGGAACCGGGCCACAAACCACATCCGCTCCAATAAAATAATAATAGAAATTTCGATTCCAGGGCCTGAAGGTCGAACAGTAATTCGAGTTAAGAAATCCTTTTACATAATTGAGATCAAACGAAACCACATTATTGAAATTGCCATCTTTATATGCATAAACTACTGCTTTCAAATCATCGGGATTGTTGGTTGATTCGGCTGAGCACACGCCACCAACATACAAAACGCCTTGATGATATTTCAATCCCCACGGCCTCCAATCTCCAGCATCGCTGCAACCGGGATCTGGGATGGGGATTTCCTGTATTCTGTTTGCCGTAACCGGTAAGACCAAAGGATTGCCAAGGGCAATGCTGATGAGGGACCGGTTGAAAAGATTAACAGCATATAAAGTATCTTCTGATTCATTTATATCGATATCGCCCAAACCCCATTTTCCAATCTTATCGAATGCTGCGGTATCGTGCGAAGCCTGCAACGGATTCAACGGTAAATTCCTTACAAGCGTAGCTTCGTTTCCAGTAGGAATACCAAAAGAATCAAAATTTAATAAGATACTGGTGTTACCATAATATCTGTAACCTGCTCTGAACGGAGGATTGGGTAGAAACCCATTCAAGTCTGTTTTATAAATAGCTCCCAATCCACCGGGACCCAAGGATGCATTTCTTTTTAAAAAAGCTCCGGAAAATAACTGTCTCGAACTTTTCTGAAAACTCAGTCCCCAAACCGATCCCGTTTCTCCGGCACTTGCCAGATAATAATTTCCATTCGGTCCGGTGCGAGGACCCCCTTCTGTTGTATTGTAAAGATTAGCGACTAATGTAGGTTCATTAAAAGCAGGACTGGCCCTGTTCAGCGCATTGCATTTTGCAAAACAAGTGGAAACCATCCATGGATTTGGGTCGATGAGGCTGGTGATCTGATAAATTCCAAGATCATTATTGCATGTACCCACATGTGCAATTTGAGTACGCGTCTTATTATCTGAACCAGGATTGGCATCGAACAAAATGGGATCGATCTGGTATTCTATGCGAAGATTTTGTCCCGGATTCAGATTTCCGATAGCCCACAACCCATTTGTACCTGTTCGGGTAATTCCATACAATTGTTTCGCATCGTTGTACAATCTGACTTCAATTCCTGAAATCCCATTTTCCGAACTTTCCTGAATTCCGTTGTTGTTGTAATCTGAAAAAACTTTACCTCCGATAAAATCACTTCCTGCACACAGAGGCGGATCACAGGGACCAGGCAGTTGAATAATCCGCGAGCTTGCCTGGCAAGTGCCACCTTCAAATTCGGCAGTTAAGTTATAATTCATACCATCAGGGACCAACACAAACTTCACATACGGCGGACAGCCTTTCATTGCCGGATTGAAATATTTTGTCTGGCCGTTAAGAATCACTCTGATCCGTTCACCTGCTACCGGCATGTTCCAACTTAAATATGCAGCTACTATGACTTTAGACTGGTTTCCGGTGGCCATACTGTACTCACAATCGCCGACGATCACTTTGTCGATATTCAGGTTACAGGCTAAATGATTTAAGTTCTTAGATGTTGAAATGTCTGAGGTATTACCAATCCGTAACCAACCCGGCAACAACGGAAGAGAAAACAGCACCAGATTGTAGAGTTTCCACATGATATGGAGTTTCCTTCGATAAAAAGCAGTTAAAGATAACATGAATTCTTTGGGATCTGAAAGTTTATTTTTGATGGCAAAAGAATAAGAGACTAAAGCAAGAAGCTGGAGGCAAGAAGTTGGAAGCCTAAAGCTTAAAGCTTAAAATGGTGCTTTAAATTTAAAACAGTTACAATACTAACATTTGTTAGTGTGTATAAAATTTGATTTCTTGCTGAATCTGTAAATCATCACATGATTAAAGATCACTCGAATTAGAAATGTAAAATTTTAGGAAATATCTTTAAATTTCTAAATATTAAAGGATTAAAAAAATTTTCTGCGAAATTTCAGTCCGTAAGGCAAAAATATTTACATAAAATAGATTCATTTAAATCAATCTTAAGCCCGATATGTATCTCTTGATTATTACAAGGACTATTGGTCTCCCATTAAAATAAAGATGATTATTTCTTGTTTTTATGGCTATGTTATTTTATCGGGATTTCGACCTTTCGAAAATTAACTTTATAATTTAAGCAGCCACCGTTGGCCTCCTGCAGATGATGCTGATAACTCAGATGAATACATTGAATGATTTATATACAAGGAATTGCTCTTTACTCTCCCTTCACAACAGGAAAGATTGAACTCATTTCAGTCCTTTTAATATGCGTATCACGGCTTTCTCTATTTCGCCATAATCCAATTTAGTTTTACCTACATAAATAAACATCAACAGAAGTTTTCTGGAAGTTACATGGTCTTGCCAATGCAAACGATAGGCCTCGCGGATCCTTCTTTTCAGTAAATTGCGGTCGGTCGCCTTTTTAAATGCCCTTTTTGAAACAGAAATTCCAATTTGGGGGTCGGTAATTTGAAAATCCGGTTCATCCGGGATTTCACGGAATTTCAATAAAAGAGGATGAGAAAACCTGGAATCAGCTTCCTCAAATAATTTTTCAATTTGTTTTCTGGATTTTAATCGGAGCCTTTCTGGAAATGAATAGCGTTGGCTCACGGCCTGGCCTGTGATTATTTCAGGCCTCTTTCGTCGGAAACACTCAGCTTGGCCCTTCCACGCGAACGCCTGCGAGCAAGCACTTTGCGTCCGTTTTTAGACGCCATACGGCTCCTGAATCCGTGCTTATTCGATCTTTTTCTTCTGGAAGGTTGAAATGTCCTTTTCATAACTAATTAATTATCAACGACTTTTAAAAGGGATCGCAAAGATACTACAATTCTGATCTTTTCCATAATCAATTTATATACAAATTCATTTTTTCGAAATGATCAGGCCACTTTTGTCTTCAGCTCGCGAGTTGTGACCAATCCCCTGGTTCTTTTTCTCAACTCTTATGTCAGTAATATTAACTATTCATCGAAATGAGAAACTCATCATTGGTCATAGTGCCCACCATATGTTTTTTCACAAACTCTACGGCTTCCTCCGGTTTCATATCTGCCAGGTGGTTCCTCAATACAAACATTTTTTGAATAGTGGTATCGTCGAGCAACAGGTCTTCGCGTCTGGTACTGGACTTGGTAAGATCGATAGAAGGATACAAGCGCTTATTGGCCAATGTGCGATCGAGTTGTAATTCCATGTTACCAGTTCCTTTGAATTCTTCAAAAATCACTCCATCCATTTTAGAACCGGTATCGATCAAAGCAGTAGCAATGATGGTTAACGAGCCTCCATTTTCAATTTTTCGGGCAGCACCAAAGAATTTTTTAGGCTTTTGCAAGGCATTCGCTTCCACACCACCTGAAAGCACCTTACCGGAAGATGGTGCAACGGTATTGTAGGCTCTGGCAAGGCGGGTAATGGAATCCAATAAGATCACCACATCGTGACCACACTCCACCATCCTTTTGGCTTTTTCCAAAACAATATTGGCAACCCTGACGTGGTTATCTGCCGGTTCGTCAAATGTGGAAGAAATAACCTCTGCTTTCACGCTTCTTTTCATGTCGGTAACCTCTTCAGGCCTTTCATCGACCAGAAGAACGATCATATAACTCTCCGGGTGATTGGTAGCTATGGCATTCGCAAGATCCTTCAACAAAAAGGTCTTTCCTGTTTTAGGTTGGGCAACAATCAGGGCACGCTGTCCTTTTCCAATAGGCGTAAACAGGTCAATCATCCTGTTGCCGTAATCCCTCCCAGCCGGACTGGTGGTTAGTTTGAATTTTTCATTGGGGAACAAGGGAGTCAGGTAATCAAATGGCACACGATCCCTTATCCATTTAGGGTCCAATCCGTTGATCTTTGAAACTTTAAGCAGTGCAAAATACTTTTCGCCTTCCTTGGGAGGTCTGATTGCCCCCTCAACAGTATCGCCGGTTTTTAGCCCAAATAATTTTATTTGCGATGGAGAAACATAAATGTCGTCCGGAGATGAAAGATAATTGTAATCTGAGCTTCTCAGGAATCCATATCCTTCTTGCATCATTTCGAGGACTCCGGTACCCTCGATTACACCCTCCAACTCAACTACAAAAACGGGTTCAGGCTTTGGAACAAATTCCATTTCAGATTGGTCTGAATGACCAGGCTCCTGCTCATCGTTTGTGGTTTTTCTTACTTCTGCTGGTCTCGATTCTTTATAGTTTCTAGGGTTTCTGTAGTTGCCATTTTCTTTGTTTCCGTCTCGGTTGTTATCCCTTTGGTAGGGCTTAACAAAGGGCTTGCGTTGCCTGTGTTGTTCGCTGGTATCTTTTTGCTCTGATGATTCTGCTATTTCTGATTCTGCAACTTCTGATTCAGAGGACACAGTCGCACCGACGGCTTCCGTTTCTTCTTCCTGTGTTTCATCAACCGGGTTTTCAACTTCTTTAATGAGCTGTTCGGCTGCTTTTCCAACTCTACGTCTACGCCCGCGTACATTATGCTCATCGACCAAAATGTCATATGAAGCCTGCTGACCTCCTTCGCCTTGCTCACCGGGACCTTTATCATCACCGCTCTTATTTAAGGCTTGTTGGTCGAGAATTTTATAAATCAGGTCTTGTTTGGGTAATTTTTTGGAATTCTGGACACCGAGTTGCTCTGCTATATCCCTAAGTTCCGGAACAAGCATGTCATTCAATTGTAAAATGTCGTACATAATAAAAAGTAAAACGAAATAAAAATGTGTTTAGATTAGATAAGGGCTTGATTCACAATCGATTTTCAGAGAACCTGTTCAACCAAAAACTGGATGGATATGATTAACTTACCGAGGATGATCAGGAAATACTCTGGAGATGCGATAGATATGAAAAACCATTCGGTTTGACCCTGCAAATATACTATTCTTTAAATGAATTTAGTATTTTTAAAAAAAAATTTAAGGGACTTGCTTAACATTGCCGGGCAGAAACACAGCACAAATGGTTGAATTGAGAATACTTAGAAAGGATACATCGGCAGTTGTAGATGCTTATCGCAAAAGAAATCTAAACGACGGCCAGATTGGATTGGTTTATGAAATTATTGACCTGGACGATACCAGGAAAAAATTACAATCTCAAATTGACCAACAACTTGCCGTGCTTAATCAACTTGCAAAGGAAATAGGCGAATTGTTTAAATCCGGCAAAACCGAAGAAGCCAACCAATCCAAAGATAAAGTAAATGCATTAAAGTCAACATCCAGGGAACTGGAACTTCAATTGGACCAGGTAAAGCAGTCCATTGAGGAAAAATTATTGGCGCTTCCCAACATCCCTAACGAACTGGTTCCTCAGGGCTCGACACCTGAAGAAAATCAAATTGTTAAAACAAGCACTGAAACTTTACCTCAACTACCCGAATCGTGTTTACCGCATTGGGAGCTGGCTAAAAAATACAATTTATTCGATATGGAACTTGGCGTAAAATTGTCGGGTTCTGGTTTCATCGTCTATCGTGGTCAAGGTGCGAAACTTCAGCGGGCTTTGATCCAGTTTTTCCTGGATAAAGCTGTGAACGCCGGTTATGAAGAGATCCATGCTCCACTTCTGGTGAATGCCGATTCTGCAAGGGGAACGGGTCAACTTCCAGACAAAGAGGGCCAGATGTATTTTGTCGAAAAAGACGATTTATATCTGATCCCTACCGCTGAAGTGCCCATTACCAATATATTCAGAAATGAACTCCTCAAAGACGATCAATTCTCGATAAAATTATGTGGTTATACACCTTGTTTCAGAAGGGAAGCTGGATCCTATGGTGCACATGTAAAGGGTCTTAACCGGGTCCACCAATTCGATAAAATTGAAGTTGTTCGCATTGAAAATGTAAACCGCTCCTATGCTGCTCTCGATGAAATGTTGGTACATGTCGAAAGCCTTTTGAACGATTTGCAGTTGCCCTACCGGATCCTGCGGCTTTGTGGCGGTGATCTGGGCTTTGCATCGGCACTCACCTATGATTTCGAGGTCTATTCAGCAGCTCAGAAAAGATGGCTGGAGGTAAGTTCCGTTTCCAATTTTGAAAGTTTTCAAGCCAACCGGTTAAAACTCCGCTATAAAAATGAAAAAGGGGAATCCATTCTCGCTCATACTTTGAACGGAAGCGCTCTTGCCCTGGCTCGGATTGTCGCAGCTTTGCTGGAAAACAACCAGACAGGAGAAGGAATTGCAATTCCTCCTGCACTCAGGCCTTATACGGGATTTGACTGGATCCGTTAAGAAATTTTTAATTAAAATTTGAAATCTTATAGGCCCGGTGGCTGTTATTAAAGAACTTAAAATTATACAACTATGCCATTTTCTGGAGATTACATGATTTATTACATCCTTGTTATAGCCCTTTCTTTGGTAGGAATGTGGGTTTCAGGCAGATTGCAAAGCAAATTTAAAGCCTATTCCAAAGTTGGTCTGAGAGCCAATCGTTCGGGCCGTGAAATTGCAGCTGATATGTTGCAATACTATGGATTGCATAACGTTCGGGTGCTGGAGTCTGATGGCTTTTTATCAGACCATTACAATCCGGTCAACAGAACCGTAAACCTGAGTCCAGAAGTTTTTCATGGCAGAAGTGTTGCAGCAGCAGCAGTGGCAGCACATGAATGTGGGCATGCTGTTCAACACGACACGGCTTATTCCATGCTTCAACTCCGGTCAAAACTGGTTCCTGTTGTAAAGTTTGCCAGTGTAGCCCAGCAATATCTCTTATTGGCAGCTTTTATGCTGGCAAATACTTTTCCAAGCCTGATGCTTGTAACCATTATCCTGTTTGCCATAACGACCTTATTTAGCATCATTACCTTGCCTGTGGAATTCGATGCCAGTAAACGCGCCTTGGTGTGGATCGATAAGAGAGGGGTGGTCACCTCTGAGGAATATGCCGGTGCTAAAGATTCATTGACCTGGGCAGGAATGACTTATGTTGCCGCCGCACTTTCTTCACTTGTTATGCTTGTTTATTTAATTTTGCGCTACGTCGGTGCAAACCGGGAATAAAGCCCATTTAAAACATAAAAAACAAATTAACATGTCGGCAGAATTAGATGCAGCCTGGTCAAAAGCCAAAGAAGAGTTTGAAAAAGCAATGGACCACCTCCAAAAGGAATTGCAAAAGGTAAGAACCGGGAAGGCTTCCACTTCCATTTTTGATGGCATTCTCGTCAATTATTATGGATCGCCTACTCCCGTTGGACAAATTGCAAACATCAGCGCTTCTGATGCGAGGACGCTTACCATCCAACCCTGGGAAAAGAAAATGATCAACGAGATTGAGCATGCCATTTTTGCTGCTAATTTGGGATTGACACCGCAAAATGATGGCGAACTGATCCGGATTTCCATTCCGCCATTAACCGAAGAGAGAAGAAAAGAATACGTAAAACAGATCAAGCACTACGGTGAAGAAGCGAAAGTCAGCATTCGTTCTACCCGGCATAAAATTCTGGATACCATTAAGAAAGAGCAAAAGAACGGGCTTCCGGAAGATATAGCCAAACGCAAAGAACACGATATTCAAAATCAGGTCAACGATTATTCTTCCAAAGTTGATAAGATCATCGAGGCAAAAGAGAAAGAAATCATGACCGTTTAATATTAAAGTCGGCATTGACCGCTTTTAAAAATAAAATAACGGATTCCTTTGGGGATGCGTATTGTTGATCTTTTATCGTTGTTCTAATCATTTTCCGAAATTATGAAAACTGCAGAAGTCGTTTACCTGGGAGAATTACGGACAGAAGCTACCCATCTCCGCAGCGGACAAAAAATTCAAACGGTTGCACCGCCCGACAATCAGGGAAAGGGAGACGCCTTTTCTCCAACGGATCTTGCGTCGACCTCTCTGGCTAGTTGTATGATGACTATTATGGGAATAGCTGCCAGAACATACCAAATTGAAATCACCGGCATGAAAGCAGAAGTGCAGAAAATTATGGCGGACCAGCCACGAAGAATAGCGGGAGTTGAGATCGATCTGTTTATGCCCGACATCCGGTATTCACAAAAAGAAAAAGCAATTCTGGAACATGCCGCACATGCCTGTCCTGTCGACCGGAGCCTCCATCCGGATTTAAACTCGGTCTTGCGCATTCATTGGAAGGATTGATTCCTGTTATGGAATTCCCAACCATACTACTTCCCGCATCCAAAAGCATTTCGAACCGCTTATTAATCATTCAGGCACTTGGTAATTTCAAAAACGTCTTGAAAAATTTGTCGGAATCTGATGACACAAATTTCCTCAAGAAAGCCTTGCATGATGTAAATGAAAGGATTCAAATCGGAGAAGGGGGAACCACGTTGCGATTTGTTCTGAGTTATTTTGCGATGATTGATCGCCGGGTAGTTCTCGAAGGAAAAGGATTGCTCCGGAACAGGCCGCTGAAGCCCTTGCTCCTCTTGCTTGAAAAAATGGATTGCACTTTTCGCTTTGAAAATGAAGAATATAAAATACCCCTGCGGATCGACAAGGGAATAGACAAGAATTATTCCGATCCGGTGCAAATGGAATCAGGCATCAGTAGCCAATTTGTTTCTTCAATCCTGCTCATCGCTCCTTATTTCAAGCACGGACTTCATCTCAGCTGGTCAGAAGATGGCGTTTCGGAACCATATATCCGGATGACTTTGAGCTTAATGAAAGAATTCGGGATCCAATGGAGTGCTACGTCACATGCAGTAAACGTAGAAGCGGGAAGTTACAAAGGTCATGATTATACGGTGGAAGCCGATTGGAGTGCAGCAGCTTTCCCTCTGGCCTGGATTGCGCTCTGCGATGAAGCCCATTGCTTTTTTCCCAATCTCAAAAGATCCGGTTTACAAGCCGATGAAAGAATACTCGATTTCTTAAAAGCTTTCGGTGTGGTTTCACGAGAAACGTCAGATGGGATAATGATCCATAAAACAAAAGCTTCCCTGCCTGCAGCAATTGAATTTGATTTCACCGAATGCCCGGATCTCTTTCCAGCACTCAGCATTTTTTGCGCCCTTCAAAAAATAAATGCTCGATTCAAAGGCTTGCATCATTTGGTCCACAAAGAATCCAACCGCCTGCAAATTATCTCGGAATTCCTTACTCAATGCGGCGTTGAAATCCGCGAAATCGAATCCGATCGCGACTTGTATTTTAAAATGGAAACATTCCATTTAGATCACCACATTGCTCTCGATAGTCACGGCGATCACCGTATCGCTATGGCATTCAGCCTTCTTTATAAACTAACACCCGTTCGCATCGCACCGGAAGTCGTAAGCAAATCTTTTCCGGCGTATTGGGAGGAATTTGAGAAATGGAGACGGATAGGAATGTAGGCCTGGAGGAATGTAGGCCTGGAGGAATTTAGGCCTGGAGGAATTTAGGCCTGGAGGAATTTAGGCCTGGAGGAATTTAGGCCTGGAGGAATTTAGGCCTGGAGGAATTTAGGCGTTTAGGCGTTTAGGCGTTTAGGCGTTTAGGAAACTAACGTTTGTTAGTAATATTTAATTTGCTGAATTATTTTTTTTCGCGCAATATTGTAAGCTCCACTTTACCCTATAATTTTACCCCCCCCTACGGGGCTGAATTTGGTATTAATTAAATTTCTTAAATGCATATGCTATTCTCTTTGCTCAATCAATAAAAAGGCTGAAGGCGTAAGGCTGAAGGCGTAAGGCTGAAGGCGCAAAGCCTAAGGTAGTCGCTAACCTTTGCTACGAAGGCTCAAAGGCTCAAAGTTTCACAAATCAGATCTTTTGAAATAAGAATTTACTCCCCTTACAATTGACTTGCCCCCTATTTTTACTTTACAACGATCAAACAAACATTTATCAAACAAACAACTGACTGCTTGACTACGAACTGCCAACTGGGGACTGCCAACTCTATTTCATCGGTCTTCCTCGTCCCATTCGGTTATCTCTTCGCTCCTTAAGTTTGCGGAGGACTTCGTGATTGAATTCCTTTTCAGCTGGCTCGAGCTTAGCAAGCTTTTGTGCGGGCAGGATGGCTTTGAATTTTTCGTAATAGTTGCGTTTTAAATTCAGCTCTTTTTCCTGTACGGCCATTTGTTCTTCCAGTTCCTTTTCAGATTCTTCCTCCGATAAATTCCCTTTGCGTTGTTGCCGCTTTCTGTCCATTATATCCCTGCGCAATTCCATTCGCTTTTTGGAATATTCATTGTAAACCGGCCAGAATTTTGCAGATTCCTCTGAAGTAAGGTCGAGTTCATTAGTAAGAAAGGCTACCCGCATAGATTCCATTTTCTCGATCATGCGTTCATTTCCTTTTCCCGGAGGGCCGGGTGGTGGACCATCTTGCGCCTGCAGACAAACAAAGCAGACAAACAAGGCCAGGAGTGTACTCCATTGTTTCATAGATTTCGATTTTATTTTTTAGTTCGATAAGTTAATTTATGGTGTTTATTCAAGGTATTCGATTAAAAGATCTTCCGTAGATTCATCCAGTTCCCCCATAACATCAAGAACATCGAGATCTGTTTCTTCTATCAGTGAAGCAATGAGTTCCTGATCAAAATCATCGGCATAGGTAGTCACATATTCCAACAACTCCTCATCAGAACATTCTGCAAAGAATAACGTGGTACTTTCATTTTGCTGCGACCATTTTATTGCAAATAAACCTACTGCAGTGAACAAACATGCTGCTGCAGCATAATACCAGAGCTTCTTCATTTGAATGACCCGAGTCGAAGTCTGGATGGTTTTGCGATTCAATCTCGATGATAAGCGATCGTAGAAGGACTCGAAATAATTCTCCGGAACTTTAAACCCATCGGAATCAGGCAAACACTTCAGTGCATCGATTTCAATTTTTTGCATAAGTTTTTCGGGAAGCGTTTCAAAATAACCTTGTGGAACTCCAAATCCTTTAGAATCATTTGTATCAGTTCCACCGACACATTGCGCCAGGATCATAGGGCCTGCATTTTCGAAATAATCAGCAGGGACCTTAAATCCATCTGCATTCTTCAGCGTGTTGCCAAAAGGCAAATCCGGATCTTCCCGATATTGATTTTGATTGTCCATTTTTTATATTAATTCCAATGATTTAAAATATTCTTCAATTTTCTTGACTGCGTGATGATAAGATGCCTTCAATGCTCCTTCTGAAGTGTTCAGAATTTCCGACATTTCCTTGTACGACATCTCATCGTGGTATCGGAGTAAAAACACCTGTTTTTGTTTATCCGGAAGCCTTACCAAAGCCTCCTGCAGCCGCATTTGAATTTCATTTCCTTCAAAATAAGGGTCTGCAGCCAACTGTGCTATCGCCGGGTGTTCGCTTTGCTCATCCACCCCGTCATACTGATACCTTTTGTTTTTATCCAAAAAGCTCAGACACTCATTGGTGGCTATCCGGTATAACCAGGTAAACAAACTGCTCTTGCCTTCGAACTGGTGTATACTTTTATACACCTTGACAAATGTATTTTGCAATACGTCGTCGGCATCTTCGTGAACCAGCACCATCCTCCGGATATGCCAATACAATTTTTGCTGGTATTTTTCAACCAAAGCCCGAAAACCCTTTTCCAGAGTTAATTCCCCGGCTATCCATTCCAGAATGATCCGGTCATCCGTATTTTTTAATCCCGCCATCGTTTTTAAGACTGTTTTAATCTTCTAAAGTTTAACGAAATAAGCTGATTTCTCATATTCTTTTCAGGTTTTTGACCATAAAACAGCCCAATTGATCCATAAATATTGATTTGATCGAAAAATTAGCTGATTTGGCTGAAAAGTAGTTTTGAAATCAGGAAGCCAGTTTACAGAAATTGAATTAAAGAGTAGATTCGGCTAACTGGATTTGGCTCAGCTTGTGTCTTTTACCTATGTTAAAGCCCAATATTCAATGCTTTTTATGAATCAGTTGTGTTTGATTCAATACGAGCCAATAATTTTGCATGTTAATTATCCATATGCAAAAAATCAGTCAATGGATTTTAAAGCTATTCGGCTGGCGATACGAAGGAGCCGAAACACTGAGAAAACTGGATCAGTTTGTCGTTGCAATCGGACCACATACATCCAACTGGGATTTTCCACTCGGGCTGCTGGTCAGATGGGCTGGCGGGTTGCAAAAAATAAGGTATGTCGGAAAGGACAGCCTATTTAAACCCCCTTTTGGTTGGATATTCAGGGCATTAGGGGGCATTCCTGTGGTTCGTTCTCAAAGCAAAAACCAGGTTGAAATGTATATCGAGCTTTTTAAAGCTCATCCGGTATTTGCAATCGTGATCGCTCCGGAAGGAACCCGCAAAAAGACCGATCAACTCAAAACCGGATATTATTTCATTGCAAAAGGTGCCCGGGTACCCATAGTTCCTGCCACCATTGATTACAAATCCAGGACAGTTTGCTTTCACCAGCCCTTCCTGGCCACCGAAAATGCAGAAAAAGATATGCTGGAGGTCGCCAGATACATTGCCTCCGTTCAGGGAAAATATCCTGAAAACAGTTACAAATTGTAAACTTCTGCGTTACCCATTTAACCTTTTGTTAAATCGTCAGTCATAAATAGCAACTAACTTTGCCAAGCGATGCAGCCTATGAAAAAAATGATCTACTTGATTTTCCTGCTTTCTTTTGTCGGTTTGGTCACCATGTCAAATCAAAAAGGCAGGGGGTTCTGAAGGTGCCAAAGGAAGTACTGGGGCACCAGGAGACGATGACACCGTTTGTAAGTCTTGCCACAATGGCCCGATTAATGTCGAAGTGAAAATTCACATTCTGGACGGACTTGATACCATTCAGGAATACGAACCCAGTAAAAGTTATTCCATCCATGTTCGGGTCAATAAAACCGGTGGTAACGACCCTAAAGCTTATGGATTCCAAATGACTTTGTTGAATGCTGCTGAAAAAGTAAACGGACCTAATTTGAAGGAGATCAGTCCCATCAGTTCTAATGTAAAGCTCATCACCCTAAGAACTGGTCGACTGTATGCTGAACATGTTGACCGGAGTGAAAAAAATTTATTTGAAATACAGTGGACGGCTCCTGTTAAAGGTTCAGGTCCCGTAACCATTTATGCCGGTGGTACCGGAGTGAATTCGAATGGTTCGGATAGCGGCGATGGAGGAAACAAAGTAGCCCTGCAGGTCAATGAAAAAACTGCCACCGGAACAGTACAATCAGGATTTAATGTTGCAAAAGTTTTCCCTAATCCATTTCACGATAAAGTACACATTGAGAGAAACAGCCAGGAAGTTGTGGTTTATGAACTCTTCGATTTCTTAGGAAAAAGGATAGAGGCCGGTCAGTTTAATTCCAAGCTGGAGACTTTGGATTTATCAGAGCAGAAAGATGGAATTTATTTCCTGAAATTTCTGGATCTGCATTCACGCGTAATTAAAACGCAAAAACTCATTAAAAGGAATACAAGGACCTGATCGTTTGAATTGAATTCGCAGTCGCTAAATTGTAGATAAAATTATTTTCTCTGCAACTCTTTTTGGTATGGATTTAATTTAGAGTATCTTCAGAACATTTTATGAGCGATTCATTTCTGCCGGAATACAACGAACGTTTTTTAGAAGAGCTGGATCTTGAAAAACACTGGCTGGAATCCATTGAAGGAAGGGTAAATGAATTATTAGAGACCGATCCGGGACTATTATTCAGCCATTTATACCGGCTGGATGTGGAGGAGCATATTTTAGCGAATCTGATCAAATTTTGTTCGGCAGATTCCCTTCCAAAAGCCATCAGCGAAGAGATCTGGAAACGACAAAAGGCGCGGGCAATCAGTCGCAGAGATCATCCCCAAAATCTGATATTGGATTCGGACTTTTAAGAGAGGCCTAAGACTAAAGGCTTAAGGCAAAAAAATATGGAAGATGGATGGTGGAGTATACAGGATGGCGAATATAGAATAGAGAATAGTTTATAAAATTTAATAGTCAAAAAGTCAAAATCCCGATAAAATTGCATAATATTTTAGTAAAGAAATAATTCCCTTTATTTTATCGGTAAAAAAAAGTCCAACATCCCCCCTTTTCAAAATCTAACGTTCGTTAGTAACCTTGAACTTCCAGCTTTATGCTTCAGGCTTTAAGCTCTATTTCTTCCGCCTTAAGCCTTAAGCCTTAAGCCTTTTTATTGATTGAGCAAAGAGAATGAAAATGATGTTAAAATGACTCAAGAAACTGACTTTTAATCCAGATAGGAAGATCAATTAATGAAATCTCAAAGTTACTTGAAATCGGGACTGAATTCTGGCTGCTAAATACGGGATGCAGTGTGTATGGAGCAATTTAAGTGGGTGATAACTAACAAATGTTCGTTAACCAAAATCCAATATCTGAGAACTGCAAACTGAGAACTGCAAACTGAGAACTGCAAACTGAGAACTGCAAACTGAGAACTGCAAACTGAGAACTGCAAACTGAGAACTGCAAACTGAGAAACTGCAAACTGAGAACTGCAAACTGAGAACTGCAAACTGAGAACTGCAAACTGAGAACTGCAAACTGAGAAACTGCAAACTGAGAACTGCAAACTGAGAACTCCTAATCTCTATTCCCCTGATACCAATTTCTCAAAACCGCTTCTGCCTTTTTTCCCTGGGGAGTGTAATCTTTTTCCGGAAAACCTTCATGTCCTTTTCCTTCCGGAAACCATTTCCATAAAAATCCACCTGCCCACCAGGGTTTTTCCCATAAACTGGAGAACAAAGCCTGATAAGCGTTTGCTTGCACCATTTCATTGACAGGGATGGATTGCATAATTTTTTCGACTTCCCAGGTTTTACCGGCACTTCCATCGACACTCAGGTATCCAAATTCCGTAAATAAAATTGGTTTCTGAATCTTTTCGGAAAAATCTTCAAGCAATTTCAGATAAGGGTCCCATGCCTGTTTTAGATCCGCTAAACCGGGATTCCTGCCTTCCGATAAAGGAAAATAAGCACTGATTCCAACATAATCCAATGCATCCCAAAAAGGTATATTCTGAAATTGATCCCAATTGGCACTGTAGACCAACTTACCCTGGTAAATTTTCCGGATCTCAATTATCAGATTTCTGAAAAATGTTTCTCTTTTGATTGCCGCTTTATCGTATTCCGTAGCGATGCACAGAAGTGGTACATTTTCATCTTTGGCCATTCGCACGTACATCATCAGGTATTCGGTATAACTCTTCTCCCAGACCTGCCATTCATTTTCAGTTTGAAAATCAATGGCACCAACCCAGGATCCATGAATATAGACTTGCGGTTTGAGCATGATATGGATCCCCGACTTTTTGGCCAGACGTATGCATTGCCTGATACCTTCGGGCTTTTCTCCCCACCATTGCCAGTGAAGGTTTGCAAAGCGGACTTCAGGATGATGCTGGGACGAGAACCCGTACGGAATAAAACTGACCCAATTCGCACCAACGCTTTTTACATCGATCATCGGATCTGTTGTAAACGGATCGGGAGGGCAACAAAATTTAATCCGCAAATTCTTTCATTTGAGGGATTATAATGGAATTTCCAATGCCAAATCAGGAACAGAAACACCAGAAAACTAACTGAGAGATAAATTAATTTCAAATAAAATGTACTTTCACGTTAAGGTAATAAAGATATTCATCAACTTTAAATTGTTGTATTGAGCATTCCAAATTAAATCCTTTATTCACATTTAATGCAAATTCCTAAAGAATACTATTTGAATAGCGATGTTGTTTTTCTAGCACAGGATATATTGGGAAAAGTGCTGGTATTTAATCGTCAAGGCATTCGCCATTCCGGTATAATAATAGAGGCAGAAGCTTATCGCGCTCCTGAAGATAGAGCTTCACATGCCTTTGGCAACAGACTTACCGAACGCACGAAAACCATGTTTTATGAGGGCGGACACGCATATATCTATGTTTGTTACGGGATCCATGAGATGTTTAATATTGTTACGGGACCAGAAGGGCTCCCACATGCCATTTTGATTCGGGCATTGGAACCACTTGAAGGAATTCAGGAAATGCTGAGAAACAGGAATATGCCGGAAATTCTATCCAGGATCACCAAAGGTCCCGGATCGCTGACACAGGCTTTGGGAATCGACCGGAATTACAATGCCTGTAAGTTATATCATCCGGATAGTCCATTGCAAATACACGATCAAGGAATCTCCTATACGCCTCAACAAATTGGAAACTCTAAACGCATTGGGGTTGAATCTGCAGGAGATGCAGCTGAATGGTTATATCGATTCTATGTAAAAGGAAACCGTTTTGTAAGTGGTAAAAAATTATAGTTTGTTCCAATATACCGCAAACCGATTGTAATAATTTTAATAACAAATGTGACGGTGGAATACCCATTTATATTTATAAAAAGTATTTGCCAAACCAGGAACCTTAACTTAGAGTTCCACTGGGAAGCAGGACCCTATTGCGATGGATCCCGGACATGAAGTATTCTTATAATTAATAAGCTTGCCGCAAAAGGGACTAACCAAATCATTTTACATCCTAGCCTATCTATTGCATTTGCAAATGTTCCGCAATCCCAGGCATTCAGCACTATACCCCCTAAAAAAATCAGTACAATGATTTTCACATGACTGCCCAGGATTCCTGTAAATAAAGGCCAAATAATCAAAATGGCCATCAATCCTAAAATAACAATGATCTGAAATAGAGTATTAAAAAAGTCTATGAAGGCAAATTGGGATTGGTTTTGCTTTGAAGAAGAGTAGGCTTTCAATTCGTGTGGAAAATATTGGGAAATTCTTTGGTACAAAAGCGTTCCCTTAAGAAAACTTATGTTGCCATCATTGATTGAAAATAGTTTCAATTGTTGAATTGTAGCTTTGAACGACTCGATAAGATGCATAGCAATAAACTTTGGTTGAGTTAGCGTAGCGTAAATTATTTCATTGAATTCTTTTTCTGTTTCTCTCCATCCTCCAATTTTATAAAAAGGACTTTCTTCATCCCATATAAATTTATAAGCTCTGTCTGGTAAAGAATCTTTGTAAGCACATAATTTATATTGTTTAGCAGCGCAGAAGTCTTTCAGGTAATTTTTTAAAATTCCATGCTCAACTAATGCTCCCATAAAGAAAACATGTTTTGATTTAGAGAGAGCCGAGCCCATTGTAATTACGGAAGTGATTGTTAAAAGAAGAAGCCATACAATTTTTGAATTTCTGTCGGGGCAATTTTTTATTGGTAGAAGAAAATTTCTCAAACTGAATATCAAAAGAAGTAATATCCCGAACAATAAAATATGAGACATATGGGTTGCAACTGAAATAAAAAATATAGCATACAACAAAACCACAACCCAACGACTGGTTGTACTGAACAAAACAAGTATTAAAGAAACTAAGGCAATTGGAGTAAATACATCAGGCATAATTTGGCTTACGGTCCATGAAATACCTGTAAATACGGATAGAAATGCAATAATCAGGAGTCCATATTTGAGATAGGAATTGCTCCCTGTGATGAGCCTCACAAGAATATAGATAAGATACGATAGGATTATTCCCTGAAAAAAAACTACAAGCCATAATGATAATCCGTTCATACTGAAAATTCGTATTAAAAGTCCATAGGCAATAGGCCTGTCAAACGGTGTTTCCAGTTCAAACCCAGAAGCAATGTATGTTGAAGTGTCTGAATAAACGATTGGGAATCCGTTATAAAAAGCATCAGTCATCAGACAAAGTGCCCCAAGAAAAACAAAGAGAATAAACTTAAAGTTTTCTTTCATATTTAAATGTCGCTTACGACAGTTCGTTCAAAACTACCGTTGTAAATCCGAAGTTAAATGAATAGGATTTATGAATGCAATATTAATGATTTGCAGCGCGAAAATTACTAAAAAAACAGAGTTGGATTCTTCCGTACATAAATTATAACTCCTTTATTCTTCCTAAAATTCGTTGTCATAGCCAAAATATAAGAGGGCTCTCCGATGGGTACCCAATCATTAAAACATCAGATGAGATGGTTCCAATTTCTCATTCGGCTTTCATGAGACCTTTAAAGTGGGATAAGTTTGTTTATTTGCTTCTGCGCTTTTATTTCTTATAATGATCCAGGCAACTATGAGGTTTGGAATCCAACATAACCAGGCTACGATTCGGTAAGCACTATTGAAATCGCCCAAAGTAAAAGTTAATAAGGGAAGCCAAACTCTTAAAGTCACTGCTGCAAAACAAGCTGCGTAACTAAAGATCATAAGTTTTTCGTGGCGATCCATATTTCCCCTTCTAATGGCCGTGTATCCCGAACCAGTCGTTATTAACCAAATTATGCCAAGAAAAAAGAATCCAAGAATACTTACGATTCCTCCAGTAGCGAACAAAGCAATATAGAGACTACTGACACCACTAACGAGGACAGAAATTACATAGATCTTGCCAATTGCTTTATGCAGCTCATTCTTTTTGATCCTCAACTTCGAACTAAATTGCAGCCATCCTACTAATAAAGCCAGTCCACCGAAAATTATATGGCCGTAAAAAGCCATGTTCCATAAATGGTCATTTAACAGATCTTCTGATTTTGAAGACAATAATCCAAATCGCCTGTCCATCAGAAAATAGATCATTGGATACAGCCCAATAAGCGTGGATAAAGTACCCACGAGAATCCAAGAAATTTTCTTCATTTGATATGATTATTTGATTTTAAAGAGATCATTTAACATTGATATTAAAAGTGGCTTAAAATTTCGTTCAAAATTCAAAACGAATAGAATAAGCTTTTCAGAACTAAAGACGGTCAACATCGAACAGCGGATTATAAGATTATCAAGTGTTAGAGTTTTTACTTCAAGAAATATTTTTTATGCTCATATAATTCAATAGGAGATAATCTGTATTCATAATTAAAACGCATGATTTTAAATACTTCATTAATAGTAATTCAGCCGGCATAACGTTGAACCAGTTAAGCATTTCATGTAATTTTTTATATAAAAGGGTCCTTTTCTTAAAATCTATAAAATGCAACACAATCATTTACCAACCCATTATAGACCCTGTCAGTTCAATTGTATTACATACATAAAGAGACCTTTAATGTCATTATGTTTACTCTTTCAATACAAATGTAAACTTGCAGACATTATTATTTCAATGGCTCACAAATATTTTATGGAGCTTGTTGTCAGTTTCTATTAAATAAAGTCCGTTCTGAAACTCTTCGGTCGAAATACGATTGACGTTTTCTCTTTTTAAAATTAACCTTCCAAAAATATTAAATACCCTTACGACTTTAACTTTAGCTGAGAAATCCAAAACTTCATCAGCAGGGTTTGGGTAAGCCAAAATGGATGGGTAGGAGTTCCTTTCATCATTAGCAGTTGCAACATTAGTTGAAATTGGTCCGATGTATTTTTTTGCAACTACCAAGTGGTCGAAGTAAACATTACCCATATGATTTGGCGGATTCTGGTCATTAAAATTACGAAGCCATAAATAATTAAGATTGAGAGCTTTATCATTTCTAAATTGAAATCCTTCAAAAGGTAATCCGGCTCCTTCTGTAAAATAATTATAATTCCAGGTTCCTGTTGGAAATTGATAACCCAGGTCAGATACCAAAATTCCGTTCACCCATAGTTTAATGGCGCCATTAGATGAAGAAACGGGGTCATTGAGCTTAATCATAACCTCAATACAATTCCAGGCAGCCAGTTCAATGTTGTCAAAAGAGGTGTTATTGTAAAATTGATTTCCATAATATGGCCCAAGTGAACTCTGATGCATCCCCATCCAATATGTGTATAAACCAAATAGGGAATTTGCAGTTGGCCTTCCGTTGGCAATATCCTTTATTTCTGTTCCAACATGGAATTCTTTATTCCCTGATGGTAAATTTCCACCAATATTCCCAGGTATATTAGCAGGTGGATTTTTTCCACCAATCCATAAGCCTGAATGGTGATAAATTGTGTTGGTATCGTATTTAATATAATATCTAACGAAAATAGAATCTACAATGTCAGGAGCAATCAACTTGTAGAGCAAAGTATTCTGATTAGTGTTTGTGCCATCTTGTATGGTTACAAGTCGCAATGATTTATTTCCAGGACTGCCCTTAGGCACGGAAGGGTCCGAAAGGATATTTGAAGCATTCGGAGAAATTTTATTCCAGTTTCCGCTTGAGATTAAATTATTAACGGAACCTTCAAACATTTCTACAAAAATAACATTCGAATCTTTTTGTATATTATTATCAAAAGGATAGCTGCTTGCGATTTGAGCATTTAGTTTTCCTGCCGTTGTCGGAATTAATCCTACAGCCAGAAATACAACAGCATTAAATTTGGATTTATGCCTCATGTTTAAGATGTTTTGAACTTTAATATGCATGACTCACTTTCAATTCAAATGAAAGTTATTGATTTTTAATAAAAATACAATATTCCGGTAGAAATTTCAATTAATTTTTTAAATAGAAATAGTAACAGAGACTGAAAATCCATTGTGGAACTTTTATCAAATATGGCCTCGGTTCGAAGCTTATAGAACCCAGGTATTAGAGTTGGGAACCATCTACGTCCAACTGTTGGTTTTGAGAGTCCGCATAAATTGAAAAGTCAGTTCAA
Organism: Saprospiraceae bacterium; assembly: GCA_016716185.1. Classification (NCBI taxonomy): domain Bacteria; kingdom Pseudomonadati; phylum Bacteroidota; class Saprospiria; order Saprospirales; family Saprospiraceae; species Saprospiraceae bacterium. The sequence continues at coordinate 56,261 of JADJWV010000003.1, forward strand.
TCTTCCTTTCATTTAAACCCATATTTTCGCAAATACAATAGCCCGTTTGAAGTTGGTTAACCAAAGATCGATCCAAAGTTATTAAGACTTCCTGGTCATTATTCCTTGTTGAGTGATAAACTTCTGTAATCTTTCCAAAGATAGACCACCCACAAGACACCTAAAAATTGAATACCTGTATATGCTAAAGTGTTGGACAAATTATCGTGACTGTAAGTTCCATTGACCACATTCCAATACATGAAAAAAAATGGAAAGAATATGAGTAGGGAACCTCTTCTTAACCAGGCAGGATAAATCCTGCAAAAACTAATCAATACGATCGCAGGCAATAAAGGCAATAATACAGTTGCCATCTTTTCATTGTTTATGGCTGATACAGAACTCGATGCAAATGAAACTCCATAGGCAATGCCCAATAAAATATAACCGACACCAAAGGGGGAAGCCAGATTTTGACCCCGAGAACCAACTTGCCTGCTCGCCAACACACTTGCCATGATGGCCATGCTATCTCCAATTTGCCAGGAAGTCATTTGTTCAAAACTTTCCCAGGGAAAAAACGAGCCCAGTATACCCAAACAAAAATTGGCTATGTAACCAACCGATATAAAAATCAGAAGTAAACGAGTTTCTTTTTCAGGATTCATGATTTTATAATATTTCTTTATTGTCCCAATGCAATTTTATTTCATTCCTTCTCACCCCATCATCCAATAAGAATCAAACAAAAGTAGCAAAACCTCCACTACTGCTATTGCATTCTAAATCTCCAGAGTTTTCTTCAGCTTTTTACTCTGGCCTTTAATCATGGCGCTGTGCTCCATGGCTGGGTTCAATCTATTCGGTTAATTCAATACCAACCTGGGGTTTGCCCTGAAGTTCTGTTTTGGCTTTTACAATAAGGAGTGTCCAATTCCAGAAGACCGGTCTGACAAGAACCTATATTTTAAGATTTCGGGACCCATTTTCTATCGTTTGAGAGGTTTAAACATGAATTTCATCTCCAAATTCAAATTTTTTTTATTAAATATTATAATATATTATGTTGTATTTAAGTGTTTTATACATTATAGATAAAATTATTTATTAAAAACTTCAAAAAAAACTTGGATCGGTAAAATATTCATGTATACCTTTGTGGTGTACTATTAAACTAATACACTAAAACAATAGACAATGATACAGGTAAATGAAATGAGTTTCGGATACCGAAAGAAAAAGGCTCCCCTGTTCCAGAATCTGAATCTTCAGCTGGAACCCGGAACCATCAATGGTATCCTCGGTAAAAACGGTGCCGGTAAAACTACTTTTCTGAGAGTGGTTTCGGTCTGCTGTTCCCTCAGCATGGTGAGGCCCTGGTAAACGGTGTTGAAAGCCGCGATCGTCATGTAGAAATGCTTTCCGACATGTACTATGTTCAGGAAGAATACATTCTTCCCGAAGTCACAATTAAAAGATATGTCGATTTGTATGCCAACTTCTATCCCAACTGGAACCAGGAAAAATTCGAAAGCATCCTGGTCGAATTCGAACTGCCCTCTGATGGCAAGCTTAAGGAACTGTCTTTTGGCCAGAAGAAAAAATTCCTCATTGCATTCGCATTGGCTACCGGATGTAAACTCCTGATTTTAGACGAACCCACCAACGGTCTGGATATTCCGTCTAAAATGGTGTTCAGAAAAGTAGTTTCCGCTTCTTTAAATGAGGACCAGTGCATTTTGATCTCAACCCACCAGGTGAAAGATGTAGCCAACTTATTGGATCGCATCGTGGTGGTAGAAGGTGGCCGTGTGATCTTCAACAAAGATCTTTACAGCATCTCTTCTGCATATCGCTTTGATTTCGTACCGGGATCACAGCTTCCCGAAAAATACATTTACGCAGAACAAGTTCCGGGAGGCCACGTCGTCATGAATCCAAATACGGATCATCAGGTTCAAACCGAAGTGGATATTGAAATATTATTCAATGCCATTATTTCAAAATCAATTTAATCCTGCTAAAAATCAACAATTATGAACAGCTCATTTAGTATGAACAGAATAAACTGGTTGACCAAAAAGGAATTTTACGAATCGTTTCTTCCTTTTTTCAGGATCATGGGTATTGTGCTCGTTGGAATCCTGGTACTCACCAGTGTTGTCGCCTACTTCGAATCAGGAAATGTCGGGACCGTATCACTTGAAGGATTTTTTGTAGTCTTCGGATTTATCTATATCGTCAATTCGTTTGAAGAACTCAAAAAATTACCCACGCGAGCGGATTATCTGAATTTACCTGCCACCACCTTTGAAAAGGTATTCACCAAATGGTTGTTTGGTAATATCCTTTACTGGATAGGTGCCGTAATCATGTTTTACATGTTTTATCTGGGTCACCAGCTCATCGTAGATGTGATTATGAAAAAAAGAAACCGGTGGATACAATATTTTCACCAAAGAAAATCTACAAGGACTTCATTTTACGATTGTTGTGTTTAGTATTTTCTTCTTTGGAGCAGCCATGTTCAACACGGGTTCCTGGTATAAAGTAATCCTTTGGACCATCTTAGGAGCATTGGCTTACATGTTGCTGGTGACCATTTTTGCTTACCTGTTGTTTCCGGAATTCAGAGATGGCATACATGGTGTCGATGTCGATCACAATGTGCCCATCGATCTCATCCTCGAGGATTTCTGGATGTTTAAATTCGGAAAGTTTTTCATTCAATATTTGGCTGCACCTTTCTTCTGGTATATGACTTATTTAAAAATAAAAGAAAAGGAGGTGTAACTATGGAATTCAAAAAATCATTATCAATATTCGAACAAATCGGTATGTCAGTTCAGGAAAACATCATCAGCAACTCCTGGAAAGAAGGGGACAGGATCCCTTCAGTTCGCGAATACGCAACTAATATCCAGGTCAATCCCAATACGGTTATGCGCACGTATACATTATTGCAGGACCAGGGAATCATCGAAAACAGGAGAGGCATTGGATTCTTTGTTGCCAACGGTGCCAAACTTAAATCCATCGATAATCGCAAAGATCAGTTTGCCGAAGATTTTCTGCCGGAATTGTTCAGAACCATGGACCAACTTGGCATCAGTTGGGACGAAATGAAAAATTATTATTCACAATGGAAAAACAATCAAAGCCATGAAGCTCAGCAATAAATTAGCCATCGCCGCCATTGGCCTGGTGGTCGTAAGTACTCTGGTGGTCATGATCAAGGTTAAAATGGAATCAAAAACTTACATTGAAAACCTGACTATTGGAAACAAAGCCTGGATAGAAATTGACGTCCCTCTCAGCAATTATTCCGTGATCGATGCAGGGAAACATTTTGAAGTCTATTGGCACAAAGGAAGTCCAAAAGCAACCATTCGGGTAGAAGAAAATCTGAAAGACTTTGTTAAAGTAACACAGGATAGCAGTAAAGTAAAAGTGATCATGGACAGCATCCAAAGTTACAGATCTCATGAAGCCATCAGAATTGACTTCTATTCAGATACACTGACCGAAATCTATTTACATGGATTTGTTGAATTTGTAATGAAAGACAGCCTGATGGCCAACCAACTTATGATTACCATGGAAAATCATGCAGAAGCTTCGATGAAACTGATCGTGAGCCAATTGAATGTGCGTTTGAATGATTTTTCACAGTTAAAAATCCGGGGTCAAGCCACCCAGACTGAAATCGTCATGGATGACCATAGCGAACTGAAAGCAAGAGAACTCAACACCGAAACGATGAACCTCGAGATGCAGGATTTTTGCGAAGCCAGGGTAAGCGTTGCAAAGAAACTGGTGGCTAATTGCTCCGATCATTCAAATCTTACTTATTCCGGTTCATTGAGTCTGGAAACTCAAATCAATAACAAGGAATTTAGCGAAGTAAACAGATCAGAATAAAACACAGGACCAGCTCAAAGGAGCGGGAAAGGATTTTAGAAGACAGAGTAAATACAAAATATTATTCTGTTTAAAGTCAATAAATGTGTGAATCAAAAAATTTATTTTAACAATATTTTAAAAATAAAAAATAATAATTAAGTTTTTATTAAAAACATTCTCACCGGTGCAACGTTATCTTTACGTAGTCATCTTTAGAGAAGACTTTTGAAACACCTGGGATTTTAAACAAACCGACGCTTCCGGAACAAGCAAATGATGGAGAAAGATTGCGACTTGCCAATGGGCAGGGTGGGAGCTTCATTTTTTAATCGAATTAAAAAAAACTGGACATATGAAAACATTAAACATTTTTAAAAACGCATGGGTAGCTTTGTTCTTCCTCGTTTTTTCAACAACAACTTCTTCTTTTGCCGGAGATCAAATGCCCGAAGCATTAGAAGCCACCGAACTCAGATTTTCAGAGTTCAAATGCAACGTGAAAGATTTTCACAGAAATATTCTCTTCACAGCACAAGGCGAATATTTTAAATATTTCTTCTTTCAAAATGGACTGAGTATTCTTCCTACAGAAACGCTGAATGCAAATTCCATGGCCGTATTAAAAACTACAGATCATAGGCAGTCTTTTAATCTCCGCTGGGATAATGCCAACAGCAATATGGAAGTCGTGGGTGCTGAAGAATTCAAATACAGAAGAAAAGCAAAAGCTGCTAAAGACTGCGAAGAAAAACAATACCGCAAGCTTTACTTCAATCAGCTGTATCCCGGTATCGACCTGATGTATGCAGATCATGCCGACCAATTGGAATTGGATTTTCAGGTGGCTGCCGGTTTTAATCACGGAGATATCAGTTTCAGACTCGATGGAGCCGGAGAGATTAAAATTGACCAATCCGGCAGACTGATTGTCAACACCCCGGGGGGAGAGTTCATGCTCGAAAAACCATTGGCTCAACAGGAAGGGAAACCTCTGAATGCGTCCTGGATAATCAATGGACAAAGTATTCAATTAAAGATTTCTGCCTGTGATCATCAAAAACCAACATTGATCCGCACTCACCTGATCCAGAAAGGACAGGATAGCTGATCCAAAGATCTATAAATTTGAAGGTGTAGTTATGAAGGCAGTCTGTGCAAACGGACTGCTTTCTGTTTTAATCGAACTCGATTTTTCAGCTCATGTTGATCCTATGAGGATTTGATTGATATTTTGGCGTTAAAATGAAAGCAATAAAAGCATTCCACCTCCTTAAATCAAGAATTCACGTCAACCATTTTCATTTTAGCTACTGAAATATCTGTGCTGATTTCTCCAATCACCAAAAAATCTTCTTGTTCCTTAGCGTCTTGGTGTCTTCTTGTAAAAAGTTAGGCAACGGAATTTCCATTTTTTAATACATGTCTGCTGGTCTAATGTCCTAAAGGTCAAAAGGTCTAATCGTCTAAAATTTTCTGGCTTTTCTATCTGACTTTGAAAGTCATAAACTAAACAGTTACAAAATTGAACGAATCAACCATACTTTTCCAATAAATTTGCCTTTCAGAAAGAATGGAGAAGAGTAAGCACGATAGTATTTTTAAAGAACTGGCAGCAGGCTTAAAAGGTGAATTGCATTCGGATAAATTAAATACTTCCATTTACGCGACGGATGCCAGTAATTATCAGATCCAGCCACAGGCAGTGGCATTACCCAAGGACGAAGAGGATGTAAGGCAAATCGTTGGCTGGGCTGCAAAGAACCGTGTTCCCATTGTAGCTAGAGGAGGTGGAACCAGTTTGGTGGGTCAGACTGTCGGGGAGGGATTGGTAGTTGATTTCACCAAATACATGAATCAAATTCTGGAATTGAATGTTGAGGAGCAATGGGCCTGGGTGCAACCCGGCATCGTCAGAGATGAACTCAATCGAAAATTACTTCCAGACAAACTACACTTCGCCCCGGATCCGGCAACGACAAGCAGGGCAACTGTAGGCGGAATGATTGCCAACAACAGCAGTGGAACCAGAAGTATCCTTTACGGAAAAACATTGGATCACGTGTTAGCGTTGGAAGTATTGCTGGCTGATGGCAGTATAATCCATTGCAGCGACCTGACAGAAACAGAACTCGAAACCAAGCTTGAAGGACAAAACATAGAATCCGGCCTTTACAAAATTATCTTCGAAATTGTAAATGAGCACCGTGAGGAAATTGAAACCAGATTTCCAAAAGTAATGCGGCGCGTTGGCGGGTATAATCTCGATGAATTTTTGGATAACAAATGGAATCTTAGCCGCTTAATTACCGGAAGTGAATGTACACTTGGAATTATCCTGAAAGCCAAGATCCGTCTGGTTCCCAATCCAAAATTTCAATCTCTTTGCATCGTCCATTTTGCAGATTTTTTTGATTCGATCTCTCATATTCAGCGCATGGTAGAATTCAACCCGGCTTCTGTTGAATTACTCGATCATTTGCTGATTGAAAAAAGTCGTGAAAATCTTGAAACCAAAAGGTATTGCAACTTTATTCAGGGAGAACCTGGGGGCGTACAAGTCGTCGAATTTTTTGGTGAAACCAAAGAGGACGCGGAGCGAAAAGCACAAGCATTGGCAATGCAACTAAAAAATCAGGGAATTGGTTACGCCTGGCCTGTGATTTCGGATCCAAAGGAAATGGAATCGGTATTCACGGTGCGCAAAAAAGGCCTGGGCTTGTTGATGGGTGTGAAGGGAAACAGAAAGCCAATCGCTTTTATCGAAGATGCAGCCGTTCCGCTCGAGCATTTGCCGCATTATATCCGGGAAGTCTTTGATGTTTGTCATCGGGAAAAAGTACCCGTAGTGGCTTATGCGCATGCGAGTGTTGGCTTATTGCACGTAAAACCTCTTTTGGATCTACGGGATGCAGAAGATATAGAACACATGAAGAACATCTCGGCTTCCTGCCTTCAACTGGTAAAAAAATACAAAGGGAGTTGGAGCGGTGAACATGGCGACGGATTGGCAAGGAGTCCGTACAACGAAGCATTTTTTGGATCGACTTTGTATAATGCTTTTAAAGAAATCAAACAGCTTTTTGATCCTTTGAACATCATGAACCCAGGAAAAATCACAGAGGCACCTCCGGTTGATGAAAACTTAAGATACGGAAAAAATTATAAAGACAAAAATTTCCGTTCCATGTACCACTATCGTTCGGAAGGCAGTTTTTCGGAAGCAGTGCATTTGTGCAATGGGGTGGGTGAATGTCGAAAACTGCAAGGCGGAACCATGTGCCCAAGTTACCGTGCGACTCTCGAAGAAAAAGACAGCACCAGAGGACGGGCCAATCTGTTGAGGATGGCCATGAGTGGTCAATTGGATGATCGCGGATTAGAAAGTCCATTGCTCGAAGAAATTATGGACCTCTGTCTTTCCTGCAAGGCCTGTAAATCAGAATGTCCAAGTAATGTAGACATGTCAAAACTCAAAAGCGAAGTCCTCCATGCTACAAAAAAAAGAAAAGGAAAATCTTCTACCGATTATCTCATTCAGTGGCAACAGCATTTAGGGGATTTGAGTACGGGTTATGCTTCGGGCTTAGTCAATGTGCTGATGCGATCTAAGCCGTTTAGAAGTATCCTTGAAAAAATTACAGGACTCGATAGCCGACGAATTTTACCACAATACAGCCAAAAGCCTTTTCAGAATAATTTAGCAGAGGTCGAAAATCCGGATGTAGTTCTGTTTGCCGATACGTATGTCAAATACCACGAACCTTCCATTGGGTATGCGGCATTGAAAATTTTAAGTTCTCTGGGACTGAAAGTAGCAGTTTACAGCAAAGGATGTTGTCAAAGGCCTGCACTATCCAAAGGATTGCTGGAAGAGGCCAGAAAAAAAGGTAATGCAACCTTAACAGATCTCGAAGCATATTTGAAAAAACAAATTCCGCTTGTTGTATGCGAACCTTCATGTGCAACAGCTTTGAAAGATGATCTTCCGGATCTGTCGACAGATCCCAGGTTTATCCAATATGCAGATCACATATTTCAACTTGAAGATTTTTTGACTTCCCGTCAGGAATGGATCGATCAAATAAAGATCCGGCCAGGTGATTATCTGCTCCACGGGCATTGCCATCAGAAAGCCATGTTCACCACCAAATCGGTTCATCAACTTTTCGCGAAACAAACGAACGTTCGTTTGGAAGAATTGCAAACAGGCTGTTGCGGAATGGCAGGCTCCTTTGGTTATGAAAAAAAACACTACGATCTTTCAAAAGCCATTGCTGAAAGTGTATTGATTCCAGGTATCGTCACGAGCAATCCGGATAACCACATCATTGCCAATGGCTTCAGTTGCAGGCACCAGATTCAGGATCTTGCAAACAGACCGGCAAAGCATTGGGCCGAATATGTTGATTTATAAAATAGGACTTTTTCTATTTCGACCTCCCGATAAAATGTCCAGGATTATTTCTATTATGATGAGCAATTTCATATTATCGGGACGATCTTTTGGGCATTTGTGCATTTTAGAAATTGATCCATCCGGTCAATTTGCTTATCTTTAAGGATTATCCATTCTTTAATTATTTCGATTATGAAAAAATTTCCAGTTCAGCTGATCATTGGTCTGCAATTCATCTTCCTATCTACCGAGCTCTACGCTCAAACTCCCGATTGGATCTGGGCTAAGAGCGTTGGAGGATCGGGAAATGAGTTAGGAAATTCAATCGCCATCGATACAGAAGGAGATGGAAGTATTTACGTGGTCGGACCATTCCAGAATTCTGTAGATTTTGATCCGGGCCCAGGTGTGGAGACTCTTGTTTCCAAAGGTTTCTATGATTTATTTATTTTGAAATTAGACCGGCGTGGAAATTTTGTTTGGGTAAAAGGCATTGGCGGTAATCTTGGGAGTGATGTGGCTAAAGCAGTAGTATGCGATCCTTCTGGTAATGGAAATATTTTTATTACCGGCGATTTTATTGGGACAGTTGACTTTGATCCGGGAGCGGCCATTGCCAATTTATCTTCTGCTGGATCAAATGATAATTTTGTTCTTAAACTCGACAAGGATGGAAATTATATCTGGGCACGAGCAATAAGAGGTTCCAGCAACGCCGGAAGTAATTTCTTAGCCGTTGACCCAAATGGAAGCGGAAATATTTATGTCACCGGATTGTTTACCGGAACTGCCGATTTCGATCCCGGAACCGGTGTTTTCAATTTGAGTTCCAATGGCTCATTCGATATTTTTGTTTTAAAATTAAATGGCGAAGGTGATTTTGTTTGGGCCAGATCCGTTGGTGGAGATAATTTTGATGTAGCTTATCATCTGGCATTAGATACGATTAACGGTGGTCACATTTATTTGACAGGAAGGTTTCGCACCACCGTAGATTTTGATCCCGGAACCGGAACACATATGGTCACGGCATCTGGAGTCGACGATATTTATATTTTGAAACTAAACCAAAACGGAGATTTTGTCTGGGTAAATGATCTGGGAGGTATGGGATACGGCGAAGGAAATGCCCTGGTCGTTGATCAGCAAATTGATGGAGGATTATATCTCGCAGGAAGGATTGGTGGGGGAACGGTAGATTTAGATCCCGGAATGGGGGTTTATAATCTTAAATCAGTAGGAGTAACAGATTTGGTTGTCTGTAAATTTGACAAGAATGGAAATTTTTTATGGGCGAGTCAGATGGGCGGAACGGGTTCTGAAACCAATGCCACTGCTCTGGTTAAAAAAGGAGGACAATTGTATGTAGTTGGTTTCTTTTCCAATACGATCTACTTCAATAACAACAGTGCAAATGCAGCAATATCTGTAGGCAACACCGATGTTCTCCTTTTAAAATTGGATGATCTTGGAAATTTCAAATGGGCGAAAGAAATGGGTGGATTAGCGTATGACATTGGCTTGTCTATGGCCTTGGATGATCAGGGGATGCTCCATATCACCGGAGATTATTTTAGTAAATCCATTGCATGTGGCCAGGAAGAAATTTTTAATTTTGACAGTACTTCAATTACAGTCGATGTTTTTATTGCGAAATTGAATGCTAACCTTACGGCTACTGAAGATGATCAATCCGATCAGAAGATCTCTGTATACCCGAATCCAACAACAGACTTTATAAACATTCGTATAAATGATTTTCCAGAAACAGAATATCAAATCTGTCTCCTGAATTCACTGGGTGTTGTTGTCTACAATACTCGCTTTACGGTCCGTGAATTTCAATTGAATATGCAATTATTACCGGATGGCATTTACCATCTCAGAATTCATGAAAATGACCAATTCGATTGCATCAAAATATTGAAGGTATCAAATTAAAATTCATTGCAAATATTGATTCAGCGTAAAGCCGGGTAGACATATGCAGACCTGGCCCATTCTAAAACAAATAGTTAGTATATGTTGGAGCTTGGATAAAAAAAATAAAAAAAGCTGCCAACTCCTCTTTCCTGAATCAAGGCAGCTTTGATTTCTTCTACGAATTGAATCAATTATTGAGCCGGAGCTTTTTTAATTAATCCTCCCAGTAACGATCCGGCACCACCACCGATTAGCGAAATGATCAGGCCAATCAGGTTAAAACCCCCCTCGTCGCCACCACTTCCCAGCATTCCCAAAGCAGAAACCACCACCGGGAGCACATTCCCTCCGGCAGCACCGGCAATGAGGTTTCCAATCATACCTAAGCCGTTCTTTTTTAGCATGTTACCTAAATAACCGCCGCCAGCTCCGGCAACTGTGTTGATCAAAATTGAAGTCAAATCCATCGTTGTAAGTTTTGAAGGTGATAAAAGATTAACATAGCGAATCTAAGTCTTTTTAACAATTTATTTTCAAAAATCACTCACCACATCCCCCGTTATTCTGACAATTAACATGTGGGAAGCCTGTCTTTTCAAAAGGAAACATGAGATTATCCGCAGGTTTACATTAATTTGTAATTTCACAACTGAATTCCTTCAATCATGTCGAAAAACATCAGCCATTTATCAGGTCGGAAAGAGCTTCAGGAAAATTTGTTTGAAGATCTGGGAATCCGGGCCAACCAGAATCCTAATTTGAGCAAAGAAGAGATTCAAGCCCTGGCAGAAGAGTATCTTCTGGGAACTTCTACTCTTTTCGGCAGTCTGAGTTTCTACGATTTTACCAGGACATCGAATGCAGGAAAAGAAATTTACGTTTGCAATGGCTCCGCATGCCTGACCGCCGGTACTCAAAAAAAATTGGAGGAAGAAATTGAGAAATATTTTCCCAAATCGGCCATTGGAGAAATGTGTTGTTTAGGACGTTGCCATGAAAACAAAGCCTTTCACTACAAAGGCTCTAATTATTCGGGACAGGCTGAAGCAGAATTAGAAAAAATTCGTCAAAACCAAATAAAAATCAGAGATCGGTATCTTATTAAATCGACCGGTCGCGGATTGTTGACGCAAGATCCTCCGGACCATGATGCCCTACGCGAACAACTGTTAGTTTTGTTCAGCCATCCGGCCACCAGATGGATCGAAGAATTGAAACAATCGGGTTTGAGAGGCCGCGGGGGTGCGGGTTTTCCAATGTGGATCAAAATGGACAGCTGTTCGAAAATGCCGGGTCCCAGAAAATTCATCGTATGCAATGCAGACGAAGGAGATCCAGGTTCGTATAGCGACCGTTACCTGCTTGAGAATCAGCCTTATTTATTGTTATTCGGGATGATCGCCGCAGGATACATGGCCGGAGCAGATAGAGGAGTAGTCTATATCCGGGCAGAATACCCTGAATCTGTTGAAATCATGCAGGAAGCGGTAGAAACTTTCAGAAATTGGCGATTCACCGGAGAACAAATATTGGGCAGCGAATTCAGTTATGAATTTAAAGTCATTAAAGCTCAAGGAGCTTACATCTGTGGAGAAGAAACGGCTTTATTATCTTCAATAGAAGGGCAACGACCAGAAGTAAGAGTAAGACCTCCTTTCCCGGTGCAGGAAGGCTTGTTCAGAAAACCGACAGTTGTCAACAATGTTGAAACCCTGACTAATCTATTTGCAGTTGTGAAAGATGGCGGTGCTGCTTTTTCTTCAATTGGTACAACGAAATCTACAGGAACAAAACTGATCTCACTGGATGGTCATTTCAACAAACCCGGAATTTATGAAGTAGACATGGGTACCCCATTGAAAGAGGTGGTTTATCAGTTGGCAAACGGATTTAAAACTAAGGTTAAAGCGCTGCACATCGGCGGCCCATTGGGTGGCTTGGTACCCATTTCAAAAATTGACGACCTGACTGTTGATTTTGAATCTTTCGCAAGTCAGGGATTTATGTTGGGCCATGCTTCCGTTGTTTCTGTTCCCGATACCTTTCCAATGGTTTCATACCTCGAACATCTTTTTGCCTTTACGGCACATGAAAGTTGTGGCAAGTGTTTCCCATGCAGGTTGGGTTCGACCCGTGGAAAAGAAATGCTGCAAAAAGCGCAAGCCGATTCAAATTATAAGATTGACCGCGAACTCTTAATGGACTTATTGGATACCATGAAACGTGGATCTTTATGCGCACTCGGTGGAGGAATTCCACTTCCTGTCTACAATGCTTTACAGTATTTTGAGGATGAGTTGAAAGATTATCTGAATTAAATTTATTTGGTACTTATGCCTCCCATGCAGCAAGCCTTCATCATTGCCATGTGCAGATCAGCCTTTACCAAAGCAAAAAAAGGTGGTCTTCGATTTACACGATCTGATGACTTTGCTGCTCATATTGTAAAATCCCTGATCCACAAGATCCCGGGAATAGAAAATTACGTAGATGATTTAATTGTGGGTTGTGCTAACCCTGAAGGAGAGCAGGGCTTACAAATCGGAAGGCAAATTGCATTGAAAGCACTCGGCATAAAACTGCCCGGTATGACCGTCAACAGGTATTGCGCTTCGGGTTTGGAAGCCTTGGCTATCGCTACTGCAAAGATTCGAAGCGGAATGGGACATTGCTATATTGCCGGTGGAGTGGAAAGCATGAGCCTGATACCCATGGAAGGATACAAGTTGGCTCCCAATTACGAACTGGCTCTGGAACACCCCGATTATCTGGTTGGAATGGGCTTAACCGCAGAAGCTGTTGCACAAAAATATAAAATCAGTCGTGAAGATCAGGATGCCTTTGCCTTGCAATCGCATGCAAATGCAGCTGCAGCGCAGGATGCCGGAATTTTTGATCGTGAAATTGAAGCTGTAATCGTAGAAGAAAAAATTTTTGAAGAGGGAACATTATCATCAAAACAAACACGAATCGACAAAGATGAAGGGATCAGAAGAGACACGAATCACGCCAGTCTGGCAGCATTAAAACCGGCATTTGCCAAGAACGGCTCAGTTACTGCAGGCAATTCCAGTCAGACCACCGATGGAGCTGCTTTCCTTCTTGTTGTGAGTGAAGAACTTCTTCAAAAATTAAACTTACAGGCGTTAGGTCGTTTGATTAGTTGCAGCATTGCTGCTGTGGATCCTCTCTATATGGGTATAGGCCCCTGCTTCGCCATTCCCAAGGCCCTGGAACAGGCCGGATTAAAATTAAGTGAATTAGATCTTATTGAATTAAACGAAGCATTTGCTTCACAATGCCTTGCTGTCATCCGGGAAACCGGATTAAATCCAGCAATAGTAAATGTAAATGGTGGTGCTATAGCCCTTGGTCATCCTCTGGGCTGCAGCGGTGCACGCCTGGCCATGACGGCCTTAAATGAACTGCAAAGAAGAAAACAAAAATATGGCCTTGTAACCGCATGTGTAGGAGGAGGACAAGGCATAGCTGCGGTGTTGGAGAGATTATAGCAAATCAAAAGGTCATTAGCCTGAAGCATAAGCCTGTTAAATTTCTGTATCTTCATCCAACTTTAAGTCTCCCTTTTATCTGATTAACCATGAAATACATAAGCGTATTTACTTTTCTTTTGATTTCAGCTGGCATTGCTTTTTCCCAATCCAACGATTCTTTGCTCAGAATTCAATTCAATTTAATGATCAAAGCTTCTTTGAAGAGTATGAATGTCGCACGATATGAAGAGGCTCACGCGTTGACAAATTCTGCTGAAAAATTAGTTTTGGATTCCATGACTTTACCATCTCCACTTTTGGGAAATTGTTGCTTCAACCGGGCCAGGATCTATCGGAGAAAAAAAGATTTTGACAGCGCGGAAATATGGTTCATCAAGTCAAAAGAAAGCTGGGAAAATACATTGGGAAAATACCATCCCCTTTATCTGAATTCAATTTATCAGTTGGGCCTGATGTATCGGGAAATGCATCAATATAAGAAAGCCGTTGATGCTTTTCTGGATCTCAAGCAAAATTTAAATGAATCCGTAAGTAGAAAAGATTCTTCATACCTTGAATGCCTGAATAGTCTGGGCCTTTGCTATTTGGATTTAGAAAAATTTTCTAAAGCAGAGTTGATTTTAACCGAAGCTTATGATAATCTATACGACTCCTCTGGTCGAATACATCCATTGGCTTCAAATACGCTCAACAATTTAGCATTGCTTTATAAAAAGACAGCTCAATTTGAAAAAGCAGTTAGTAGCCTGAAAGAAGTGTTAAAAATACGTGAAAAAAGCATCGGCAAAAGAAACCTGATCTACACAATTTCACTTGGGAATTTGGCCTCCTTGTATAAAGAAATTGGAAATTATGAAAATGCAGAAGATTATTATTTGGAAGCTTTTAATTTAAGAAGAGAAATTTTCGGAGAGAACCATGTATATACCCTGGGAAGTCTGGAAAACATCGCTGGACTGTACAGAGAAATGGGAAATAAAGACAAAGCCATCGAATTATATAAACAGGTTAACGAAGGCCGAAAAAGGTTGCTCGGAAAAATGCATTCGGTATATGGTATTGGTCTGAATCATTTAGCAAATACGTACAATGAAATAAATAAACCCAACGAGGCCATGCTTCTTTATAAAGAACTTCTGAATTTAAGAGCCCACAATCTGCCCACATATCAAAAAGAGTACGTAGAAACTATGAATAAGCTGACCGGAATATATTTGAAGCTCGACAGTTTTGATCTGGCAATGGGCATGAATAACTTCGCCCTCTTGTATTGCGATTCTGTTTTTGGCAGATCAAACGCTCTTTATGCTAATAGTTTAAGTCAGCGGGGATTACTCGAAAAACAACTTGGACATTGCGATGAAGCTCAACAACATTTTCTGGAAGCATCAAAAATATATAAAGATATATTTGGACAGGATCATTACAAATATGCTGAAAGTATTGAAGACCTTGCATCTCTGCACCTTGATTTAGGTAATTATAAGGAGGCAGAGCCTCTTTTTATAGAGTCTGCTAAAATAAAAAAGCAGGTGCTCGGCAGAAAGCACAACCTGTATATCGCGAGTCTTGATCAACTTGGCGAATTCTATGAATTGCAAAAAAAATACAGATCTTCAGATCCATTATTCAGAGAAATCAGCGATCGCGATCAGGAGCAGCTGAACATGGCCACAGGGTTTTTAACCGAAAGAGAATTGGAAAGTTTCACACAATCATTCATTGAGCGCTCAGACAAACTTGGGAGTTATGTTATATTGAGATCGCAACAACCAAACGAGCAAGGATATTTGTCCACTTATGTATTGAATAATAATTTATTTTATAAAGGCTTTTTATTGACTTCTGCCAAGCAACTCAATAAACAGGCTTCGATTACGGAGGAAGCGTTAAAATTAAATTCGGAATTAAAGAACCTGAGAAGGCTATTGGGTAGATCATATATCAGTCCTTTGGCTAATTCTGAAGAAATAAAAAATCTGGAAGAACGAGCCAATCAACTCGAAAAAGAATTAAGAAAAATGATTAGTGGTTACACCGAAGCGAATGAAAGTATCAGGTGGCAACAAATTCAACAGGTATTAAGTGAACAGGAAGCCGCTCTTGAATTTATACATTTCAAAGACATTTCAGACACCATCAACCATTCCATTCAATACGCTGCAATAATCATCAAAGCCGGCAGCAAAGAACCACAATTTATACCCTTATTTAAAGAAAGTGCACTGATATCCCTGCTGCCTTCGAATTCAGAATTTCAATCATCGATCATAACAAATTTGTATTCCAGTCACAGAGGTTCTTCGAAATCATTGACAAAAAAGAAACCCGATTTGTATGAGCTCATTTGGCAACCGCTGGATTCTGTGTTAAATGACGTGAAGACAATTTATTATTCACCGACCGGTGTCTTGCATCGTTTAAATTTAAATGCCATTCCGGTAAAGGCCAAAACAATTCTTGCAGATCAGTTTGAATTGATCAATGTTAACAGCACGCGGCAATTAGCGGCATCCACACAAATATATAGCACGAACAGTACGGCACTATTATATGGGGGAATTGATTATAACCAATCGATTGATCAACCCTCTGGTCCAATACAAGGTCAGCCGGTCATTGAAAATATATCGGTTTTCCAACAGAATACTGATTCTGGCGATGAAGAAGCATTTTCATTTCTTCCAGGCACAGAAGAAGAAGTTGATTCTATTTGCAAGACCATGCAACTGGCCGGATTAAAAGTCGATATTAAAAAAGGACAAGAGGCTACAGAATCTTATTTTAAAAGCATTTGTCAGGATCATAGTGAATCGCCACGGGTTATCTTCCTCGGCACACATGGTTATTTTTTCCAGTCGTCAGCCAATCAAAATGAGATTGCCAAAACAACAGCTTCCAAAGATTCAGAGCCTGTTTTTAAAACAAGCTCAGATCCTATGTTCCGTTCCGGACTGATATTAGCAGGAGGTAATGTTTCATGGCGGGGAAAACAAATGGAGCCAGGCCAGGACGATGGAATATTGACCGCCTACGAAATCAGTCAGTTGAATTTGTCTAACACAGAACTTGTAGTTTTATCTGCCTGTGAAACTGGATTAGGCGATTTGCGGGGAAGCGAAGGAGTCTACGGATTGCAACGCGCATTCAGAATTGCAGGTGTCAAACATCTCATTATGAGTTTGTGGGAGGTTCCGGATGGATCAACAACTCGCTTAATGATGGAATTCACTAAAAATTGGTTATTAGAAAATATGACCATTTCCACTGCATTATATACAGCACAAAAATCATTAAGAGAAATGGGGTTTGACCCTTATCAATGGGCGGGTTTTGTGCTCGTGGAATAATTTCCAACAAAGGTCATCGAATGAATTATTTATCCGTTCCTAAATCGTAAATTTCTCTGATAGATTCGAGGACATTAATAAAATTTATTTTTAAATCAATTAGTTTTCCACTTTTAACATCAAAAACCCAACCATGCACAAGCGGCCCTCCGGTGGTCAGATAACTTTTTTGCCATCGAGCCATTTTAATGATATTAACGAGTTGTTCCTGAACATTCAATTCTACCAGCCTGTCGTATCTGGCATTTTCATAGGTGATGGAGTTGAGTTCTTCTTTATGTAGTCTGTATACATCCCGAATATTTCTCAACCAAGGATTGAGAATACCCAAATCAGAACTGACCATTGCAGCTTTCACTCCTCCACACAGATAATGTCCACAAACAATGATATGTTTTACTTTCAAGTGTGCGATTGCATATTCAACTACAGCCGCAGAATTGTTGTCGTTGTTAGGTACAAGATTGGCAACATTCCGGTGAATAAAAACGTCTCCTGGCGAAGCCCCCATCAATTCTTCAGCGGTTACGCGGCTGTCGCTACAACCGATGAATAAATAATCAGGATTCTGGCCCGAAGCAAGTTTTTCAAAATATTCGCTGTCCGCTCCAAGTTTATCAGCGATCCAATTCTGATTGTTTTTAAAAATTTGTTCGTACTTCATATTACTTGCAAAGGTAAAGCTCCGTAAATATAAAGTAGAATTGCCTCAGATTTTGCTTAAAAATAAAAAAACCAGTCCGGATTACCTGACTGGTTTTTATAATCGAAAGGATGTATTTTAATTTTGTTTTTCCATAGTTTTATTCACAGAATGCTTTTTAACAGTAGGCTTACGAGGTATAAATTCGATTAATGCATCGTCATCAATCTTTTCATACTTAACCGTAATTTTTGTTGCTCCCGGTCTGCAAATATCGACCTTTTTCACATCAGTGAGCTCTTTGCCTTGAGCGCATACCTGAATCATATCAGGAGATTTTTTAGCGTCAGCAGGAACAGAAACAGCATATTTCACACAACCTTTTCTTACGATCAGATCAACACAATCTGTTTCTTTTGTCACTTCTCCTCTCTTGCCACTAGGAGTCACTTTTGAATAATCTGCATCAGCAACCGGGGCTGTTGATTTTGTTGGAGCATTCTGGGCCGCCAAATTGCTGGAAATAGTCAATACAAACAGAAATGCAAAAAAACTTAAACTTTTACTTAAAATAGTTTTCATAAAATAATTTTTTTTTAAATGATTGAAATAAAATTTATCGTTTAGTTATATAAATGTATAAAAAATACGTGTTGGTTATCAGTTCAGAACCTAATTAAATTAAAAATACATCATTTTTTTTGTTCTGAACTGAAATATTTGGCCATAAGTGAATTCCACTTAGTAGAATCTGCTTTTAATGGTTCCAGGCTTTGATCTTCCGAAAGATGTTTGTAATCATTCCACCCGTTCTGTATGGCTGCTTCCAGATATCTGAATGCCAGGTCAGATTGGTTTTCACCTGCGTAAAAACAGGCTAGATTGTAATTAAAATAAGGTCCATAAGGATCAAGTTCGTAAGCCCTTTTAAATGCCTCTTCGGCAGCTTTTTTATCCTGCTGCAGATAATGGACAAACCCAAGATTGGAATGGGCCATTGGATATTCAGCATCCATCGCAATGGCTTTCAGATAATGAGTCTTCGCAAGTTCTAACTGATTTGAATATAAATAAACATTACCTAATAAATTGTGTGCTGACATATGATTTGAATCCATAGCAATGGTCTGCATTAAATAATATTCTGCTTTTTTGAAATCACCCAAGACATCGTAAAAAATCGCATTGGAATACGTGGCAACCATCGTTGTTGAATCTATGGCATTGATTTTATCGAGATAATACTTCGCTTTTTCTTTATTTCTAAATTTATCTGCAAACATAAACACGAGGTTTGCATAGGGAAGCTGCCAGGACGGGTTCAGGGCTATGGCCTTTTCCGTAAAATATTCAGCAGAATCCATTTGCATGAGATTAAACCCGTAGGCAAAATTCATCGCCCAATAGATGTGCGGCATATCGGACTGATATTTCAAAGATTCATACAATTTGTCCAGAGCTTTCCTGCCAATTTCTTCGTTTTTGTTTTTATTTTCAAGGTGTAACAAATAGGCTTCAAAAAAGTACTTCCTGGCCTTCAGGATCGGATACATGTAATGATTCTGGCCAAGCAATTCCCAAGCGCGTTCGAGATAAGAAGGATACACTGAGTATTTTTCAATAGCTGTTCTTTTGGACAAACTGAGTTCTACCAATTCAGACCGCAGGAATCTGTTTAAAACCTGTTGGGCATCATCTTGTAATGCGGCGGCATAATTTCTTTTCATTGAATTCAACAAACTTCCAAGGGTGGTGTCTTTTTCCAGGATTTTGTAATAATAGTCTGCACAATCAGATGCCGGTGCAAAAAAAGATTTTTGTGTAAGACATTCCTTAAATCTGTAGTACTTCAATTTTACAAGCGAATCCACCTTGGAAAGGATTTCGTCTTCCAGTCCTCTGCTTTCAGTTTTTACAAATGCTACAATTTGACCTTCTTTGCTTTTTTTCAATTGAGCCAAAACGCTTTTGTCAACGATACCTATTTGTTCGGTTTTATTTCCGATAATGACAGGTATCTGACTTTGCGGAGCTACTTCCTCAATCACATGATCTTCCAGGTAACGGTTTATTTCGTGCAAAGAAATGATGGCATCTGAATTTTTATCGGCAAGTCCCATCAATCCATCCACCAGATGATAACTAAATACCCCACGGCCCCCACCCCATTGCTCTCCCTCCAGGGAAAATTCATTTGGCTGACAGGATAGTATTTTTATTTCGTTTGAATATTGTCTGGCCAGATTAGCTGCAGTAGCCTGAGTACCTCCTATTTGATTGCCTGATAATTTACCGGAGTGACATGCATCAGCCACCATCACTACTTTGGATTTGTTTTGAGTGGATAGCGTGTTGATGATTTCTTCAAGATAGGCTAAGCCAAAAGCGCCTCCAGACATATATACCCGGCCGGGAGCATCCCAACACAAGAGAAAACCTGGTTGTGAAACCGTTTTGCGTTCGACATCGCCGTGCCCTGAAAAATATATAATTGCACGGTCACCTTCTTTGCATACTTCCAGCAACCAATCCAACGCAGAAGCAAACTGACCCAAAGTAGCGTTTGAGTTCAACAGGATTTTCAGGTGATCTTCATCAAGGCCGCCACCTGCCGGGGTCTTTAAGTATGCTGCAAAAGCATTTGCGTCTTTGTCGGCATATTTTAAATCGGGGATGGAAGGGTCCTGATAATCGGAAATCCCAACAACAATTGCATAAGTTTTATTAGTGGCTTGTGCCCCACTTGAAGGAATAGCCCCAACACCTTTTGTTTGTGAAAACGAAAGATTGATCCCCGATATGAATAAAACTAAAATAATAAATTTCCCCACTAAAATCTATTGATTTTTGAAAACTTGAAACTTTGTCTTATTTGCTAAGGCCTCAGGCTAAGGGTAAAAAGGTTTTAAGATATAAAGGCCAGATGCAATTTTTTATGCAATCCACTATTTACGTTTCATTCCCTTAATCTGCATTCTTCCTCTCAAAACCATCCATGAACCGATTTATATCTTCTACGATCCATCATCCACCGATCTTCAACTATTCTCTGGAAAGAATGAGCCTTTTGCATTGAAACGTTTAATCTCCGCAATCGTTATTGCAATTCTGGTTTTTGGACCATCTGTTGGATGGTATACCAGATTATCTCAATTTAGACTCAAATTTAACTTTAAAATTGAATTTATTGTTGTATTTGTATCGAAATATTCCAACTTCACTCCTGTTACATAAATTCAGAATAGAAAAAATTCTAATTTGAACTTATAAAAACGATCAACATCCTTTATAAAATTCCCTAAAGGGTATTTAAAATCAGATTTCTCTTAGCAATCAAATTTTAGAACATTTCGTATGGAATAATCTTGAATATTGAAGTAAAAGCCAAAAGAAATATTATTAAAAAATTAATTTTTCAAAACGTATTATTTTTACTTAAGGCAAGATCCTAAAATCAATACTGAGACTCTAATTGCAGCTTGAGTAAGGATTCATAATAAGACTGAACATAATCAGTTAATTGCACATTCTCTGGATTTTTAGAGCATTTTTGCCAACCATAAAACATGGCATAATTCACAAAACCCAATTCTTCCAGAGATTTCATGATGAAAACGGTACGAGGTAAATCTTGCAATTCCGTTTGAGAATGGATAATTTGTTGTTCCAATTCATCGATCAGAACCTGATATGCCCCAGGTTCTGACAATCTAAAAGTCGATGCATTAACATCGGCAGTAGTACCGGCCACTCTGACTGTCCAATAATATTCGTTTCCAGGCTGCAATCTTTCAAGGTAATTATCCAAAGAATATTCTTTATTCCTGGTACTGGTGGAATAGATTTTAGATCTGGTATCAAGAGCGTATAGATCAAATTCATAAGTACAAGTATCACAAAAATGTGTCCATTTGAAAGGAAGAGCAGATGTTTCAGATGGCACAACACCTGAAAAAGGAAAATTCAGAATGGCTAATGTTGCATCTCCTCTGGAAATGGCATGAACAGTATTTTTATAACTATCTTTGGATTCAGAAGAATGCTTGGCTTCTAGAAAAGACTTAATAAATCCTCCCAATTTATTTAAAAAAGAACTTTCAGATGTTCTTAAAAAATTCAAAGCACCAATATTGTATATACCTGCTTGAGTGACCTCGCATTGTTCGCCGGATTGCTTGATGAATCGCACTTTGGAATTTTTGCTCAGTATTAATTTTTGGTTGGAAGAAACAGGACCAAAACTCAATGCCCTGGAATGTGATTCGTTTTCACCCTGATTGCAGATGCGTACCTGCCCTTCTATGTGAACAGCCATGATATCCTGACCACAGCACATCGCTGTAAAACACATGAAAATACCGACAATCCAGAATAAGCGCATATAAGATCTGTTTATTTAGAGTCCTTATTTAGTTATTTGGTTATCAGGGTAGCTCAAAGTTATGATAAAAAGTGCGGATTAGCTAATTCTACTCAGCTTTTTGAAATGAGCCGGTTTCGACGAGTCCAAAGCCCAATTTCATCGAGAAAAACCTGGACTTTAGCTTTGAGCTTTAACTCATAGATCTCGTAAAATTCAAACGAAAGAATGACGCAAGTGGCTAGGAAAGTAAATCCAAGTTTTATGTTAAGATTAATCAAAAGGAAAATACAAGTGGCAAGAATGATAAAAAATTCAATAACCTGAAGAAAACGAATATAGGGCAAAGACCGGAAAAAATTAAAATGATGCAGGGTTTTAAAAAGAAAAAAATTAAATAGAAATAACATTATCGCCAGATAATAAATCGTTGACTCCGGAATATCCCTGATGTAATCGCCATCCAGAATCATAGAAATAATATTGGCATGCACAATAACTCCATACATGTCCGGATGGGATCTTCCTGTATACTGTTCGTTCAGAGGAGTGTAATGCCTGTCTTTCATAGAATAAGCATTTTCATCCTCGCCACAAAATCCAATCAAGACTATTTTATTTGCGAGCTGTTCCTTTTCATACTGAGCTGTATCGGATAAAAACTGGTCCATTTCTATCAGATCGTAATGAATTACCTGAGAAGAATTGATGGGATATTGCATGTTGACCGCTCCAGGCTGAACCCTTTTGAAATTGATCCATTCCAATTGGCTTTTTCTGGCTCTGATTTGACTCGTTAATTCCGGATTAAACAGATCGGCCAGTTCAACTGCAAATGCATTTCTATCAACGCCCTCCACCTTGTGAAAAGGTTCAAATGCACGCACCGAAAATCCATCGTTTGTTGCAATGTTTACATAGCCCACCCGGTTGCCTTGATCAAAGAATGGATGAGGGTAAAATCCAATTTTCGAATCTTCGTGATATCTACCCTCATTAAATGTAAAACCCAATACCGTCTGTTTCGCGCCCATCAAAGACTTTTGCAACAAACTATCTTCCGGCAATTGGTAAAAGCTATCCAGCAGAATATCAAGCCCTATGGCTTTTGCATCTACCCTGTTCAAATAATCAAGGGTATGTGCAATTTTTTTCCGATCTGTTTTCCCGGAATTCAGGACGAGAATTCTTCCATCGTAAAATGACGGATCTGTATGATTTCTAAATTTCGAAAAAGCAATATCCATGAGGTCGTGCCCTTTAATTGCTTCGCTGAAGGGATCAATAAAGAGCTGATTTACCGGCAGATGGTGAATGATATAGAGCACCAATAAACTACCCAGTGAATAGACGCACCCATGTAAAAATGTCTGTACCTTCAAAACTTGGACTTAGTTGTATGTTTTTATTTCAACCCCCAGCCATGGTTTCCTGGCTTTACTTTGCAAATATAAGTAACCAGAAGCTTCACATTCTACAAAAATACCCCGATAAGTATCCATCCATTTAAGTTGACTCGATGACTGGTAACTATTATGGCGATATATGGGATGATCGGAGTCTATTGAATTCCAACGAACCGATAAAAAAATCTCGCCACCACTAGAAAAGTCAGAGAATACTTTCAGACTTTTATCATGATAAATATTTAAAGTAATTTTATCACTCCCAAAATCCAACTGTAGCGTATCGGAGTTTACGACAACAGATTTACCGCCGGGGGCCGGTTCCCTGGAAATTTTCCATCCTTCACAAATGACAGAAGACTCCGGGACCATTTTCAGAGCACTGCGATCTCCTTTTACAATTTTCAAATTGTGTTTTGCAAACATCGAAAGTTTTTCATTTTTGGATTTTAAAACTTCCTGAAAAAATAATTCTGCTTTAACATCAGACAACAGTCCGTTTGCGATTCCCAGCAATAATGCCATGGAAGGATTTTTTTGAAATTCGTTTTTTGATTTGATTAAAGCATTCATGTAAGTTAAGGCCTGCGGAGCTTCGCCGGATAACAACATGCAGCTGATAAAATTGAAATAGGCCAAACTGTAATCGCTATTCAGGGTAATGGCCATCGTAAAATTTGTTTTGGCCATATTCAAATTATTCCTTCTCGCCAATCTCATTTCCTGAGTTAAAGGTCCTCTGGCTTTTTTAAACTTTTTCAATCCGGTATTAAAATCAGGTTCCAGTAAATAAGCAAAGTAGTCTGAGTCCTCATCAAATATTTCCAATGCTTTCAATGCGTATACCCATCCCAAATTGTTATAAATCTCAGCTCCTTTATACACATCCAGAATTCTCTCGTAACATGCGGCTGCCAAATCATAATATCCCTTAAGTGTAAGCACGTTTGCAACTTCAAAAAGCTGAAGAAACCCCAGCATTTTATGAACTAAAAATTTACTGCTATTGATGCGTTCAGATTTTGAGGGATACTTCTCGTTTTCGGTTTCTGAAATTTGGTAAGATCCATAAATCTGTTTTAATAAGTGGCCCAGGATCTTCTCGGGATTATATCCTGCCAGAAAACTCAGAAATAATCCGTTGATGTCAGAAGTTAATTCATTCCCAAGTTTGGTCGTTTCAGATTTATGTGATTGAACGAAATAAGAAGGCAGCTGGGTGGTATCCCGGTCAAACATAGCATGGCTCAGTTCATGCGCAAGCACAAATGATAGTGCATCTGATGAATCTTCCTTGAACGATCTGCAAATATTCAAGATCTCTTTTTCAATCTGAATTTCATGTTTGAGCGGTACGTATCTGGCAGCAAACACCTTTCCGGCTACAACTGCAATTCCGGGTTTAGGAATGCGCTTATTGGACAATGTCCCGTATAATTTATCCAAAACACTTTGGGACCAGGCATGTGGTTGGTTCTGTGCATTCAACCCTCCAGCTTCCCATGGCCACTGAAATATAGCCAAACATATAAAAACTCTGAAAATCGATTTCAGGTTCATGGGTATTTATTTCATTTTATCAACCAGCACTTGTGCTTGCTGTGAAAAAGTAGATTCTTTGTCTTCGCTAACCCTTTTTAGCAAGGATTTCCATTCTGAGGTTTCATTTGAGGTTTTCATCAAGGCCAGAGCAAGATACCAACAGGAGGCGCTTTGAAGCTGTTGATTTTTAATTTCGCAGAGCGGTCTCAAAAGTGGTATGGCTTTTTCAGTTTCAGAAAGTGCCAGGTAATTCAATGCCTGATAATAGCTGCAAAGATTGCCTATACCCTCTTCAAGGCTGCATCGACTGAAAAATTCAAGAGAAAGGCGATAGTTGCCATCCAAATAATTTTGTAAAGCCCATTGTATAGAATCCGCCGGCACACTGGAAGGGATGAATCCGGATGGATCGAGTTGTGAAATCACTAATTTGGTTGTCGATTCATCTGCATGGTAATATTCTGCAAACCACTGATCCCGTATATTTGAATTGCTGTTGAAAAACTTGATGAGAAATAAGGATGTTACAGTCAGGAATACGGTAGCCGCAATAGCATAGATTTTATTTGTTTTGATGAATTGTATGATGCCTGGTTTTGAAATTGGCACATGCTGCTTAAAAAAATTCTGGTTTTCCAGTTCTATATCCACTTTAGATATTAAATTTTTCAGTTGCATATCTCCCCAGTGTTCTATTCCATTCATAATATTGCGGTAATTTTGAAGTTCTTGTGCTAATGCGACATCCTTTTGAATTCTGTTTTCAAAATCAGATTTTTCCACTGCTTCCATTTCCCCATTCAGGTAACGGATAATTTCTTCCTGCAGATCAAAATTTTCTATAGACGGTTCCATTAAAAGGCGTTTTTAAGGTGGCGGTAATCAGGCGAATCCACGATGAGTTTTTTCAAACCCTGGAGGCATCTGTGTTTTTTTACTTTAATAAATTGTTCCGTATAACCCATTATGCTGGCCAATTCAGAATTTGATTTCTTTTGATAAAATCCCTGATAAATGATCTGTTGGCATTCTTTTGAAATTTCTGAAAGCTTACCCGAGATCAATTCAAACAAGGTATTTTTTTCTTCCGCTTGACTGGTTTCATCTTCCCTTTCATTGAAAATGACATCATCATATGAAACGGTGTGCTTTTCTTTGTGCACTTTTTTCAACCATAAATTTCTTGCCATTCCCATAAGATAATACTTTTCATTTTGTATGGTTTCAAGTGTGCCGCTTTGCAGTATTTTTAAAAAATTCAAAGCAATCTCCTGAAACAGATCCCTTGCATCCTCAGCTTGCCCACTGTTATTGCACACATATTGCAAGACATCCAAATAATACAGTTTGTACAATTCTTTAATCTTTGCTTCTATGACTTCGGGGCCTGTTATCATTTCGTTATATATTGCTTTTTGCACGCTGGTGAATTTTAATTTTTTAAAAAATGCTTATTTATTCATATATCAAAATGCAAAATATACCTTGTTTCTTGAAAATAATAAAATTATTCACCCATTCTGTAGGCCAGGCCAAAATAGATACCGGTATCAAATTTCTTTTCAACAGGCAGGATTCCATCACCAATTATTACTGAATCTCCAACTTTCAATCCATTGGTCAATCGTTCAACTTTTGAGAACATGAATCCACCACTCAGCATGATTGTCTGCTTTCTACCCAGATACAAACCGGGTCCGAAGAAGAATGCCAAGCCTTCAGTGCTCTCTGCGCTGGATAAAGGCAAGCCCATGCCAAAAGAAAGTGCAGGAGTCACCGCACCACCGGTAGTATAACTCAAATTGAAAAACGAACTCAACATCGGAGCATATCTGTCCTCATCTACCGCAGTGATCACATTGTCTTTTACAAAAAACCGCTGAGGTGTATTGCCATATCGGATTCCATTTACTCCAAATGAAGTACCCAGTTTGAATTCGCCATAGGTATCGACTTTTAATTTTATAGTTTTTACCGGTTTAAGTTCAGTCTCGTTCTCTACATTAAGGTCCGTACTGTCTTTTCTAAAAAGTTTTAAACTGTAAACCAGGTAACGACCTTCTGCAGTTGAGTTATGCGTATAAGCAAAATCATTATTCAGCAAGTCCATATACTTGACGAAATAAGTTTGAATATAAGGTGCATAATCATTGCTGGTTTGATTGCTTTCTCCGGCCAAATTTTCAGCTCCAAGACTGACTTCTAATCGCTGGACCAGGCTTTTTATCTGCGGTACATCGGTTTCATATTTTTGAAGAAGACCATATAAATCATCGATACCGTGATCGACCGATTTAAGTTTGGTTACAATTCTGCCAAGGTCTGAAATTTTTCCAACATAATTTTCCAGCCTTTTTCTGGCCAATTCGCGCAATGAAGGGATCTCTAACAAACGTTCGTTAAGTTGTTCGACATCTTTAACCTCAAATTTCTGCCCCTGCTCCAGAATAAATGCATCTTCAAAAACATCCATCACCAATTCTTTAACCAGTGAAGGTGCCAACGAGGGTGTTTTACACAATTCGTTGATATAGTTAATATTGCCTTTTAAAGTCCGGGCTGCTTTTTCCCTTTTGTTGATATCTGTGATGAGCGTATTCATCGCTTCTGTTTCCAGCGCCAATTCATCGAGTTTTTCTTTAAACTCAACGACATCCTCCATGTCTCCTCTCGCATTTCCATCCGGATTGGCACCGGATACCGCTCCAAGCATTTTTCCAAAAATCGGCACATTCATAAAAGGCAACCCACCGCCTGGAAAAAAACTGTTCAGCAATTGCGGCATGAATCCGCGGAAACTACCGTTGTCGCTTCCATATTCGGCAGGCATCAACGCGTGATTAGTTGCATCGAATAAGGCTGAATAAATGTAATTGTTGAATTCAACCAGGTGAAAATGGACTTGCCGGTCTTTTCTGATTTTTAGTTCTTTGACCTGTTTTCCATCCTTCATATACCACAGACTGTCGTTATGGACGTCGTAATAAATATGCAAGTCCTGTGCCTGCAAAAAGTTGCAACTTAAAAATGCAAGTGCAATAAAAATGTGCTTGAACATACTATTGATTTTCTGTAATGATAAATGTGTCTGAATAAATATTGATATCTCCGGAAGGAAGGCTTAGTGCTTTCCCTCCCCGGGTTTGATATATTTCTTCGTCTTTGGTTTCCATGAAAAGTTTTTCAAACGGGCTTGTTTGTTTGAATCCTCTGGTACCCAAAGTTGATCTTAAATCAATCGGCTTGGTCGAGGCAATCAATTTGAACATTTCCTGTCCATAGGGCGCCCCGATTTCAAAAGTCTGAGACATCAGGAGTTTCTGACCGGGCAGGATTCTCAATTCTTCTGGTTCAACAACATCGTTAGGGCCGGGAATCAATGGATTGATCAAATTGTCAGGTTGCAGATCAATCATATTAAAATAAGCAGGCTTGATTCCCTCGTTTTGAACCAAAATCCTGATCAGAGAACCCACTTTTAATTTCTTTGCCCCATCCTCACCAAAATTTAATGCAGGCAATTCATCAACGCTCATCCCTTCGCGAATACTATCTACAGGTACGATCTTAAAAGTAACTTTAATCTCAGCCGCTTCCATCTCCATTTTTTTCATAAACTGTCCCTGAAGATATTGTCTCAATTTCTTGACCAATTTATTTCTGAAGATCACCGGTGTTTTCAAATCAGATGCGATGATGACACTATCGATGGGATAGCCATCGCTGGTGATGATTCTGAGCATTGCGCCAGGTTTAGTCTCTGGATATTCGAACCAGATTTTTGCACCTTGCTGGTCGTGTTTGATGAACGGTTTATCAAGCAACCAGGATTTTAAATCCATTTCCAAATCCGATAAACCCATTTTGAATCCAATCGGAATAGTCAAATCGCCAAAACTTTGTTCGAGTACATAAACCCAAGCCAATTCTGATAAATTTTTTCCAAGGGCGCTGTCCAATGTAATTGTGGATTGCGTAGCAAAAGCTTTCGTCAGAGTTCCGGTAACCATTGGTGTTGCACTCAGGTAATCGCGGGTATCTGCAGGAAACAATCCTACGATTGCGCCTTTATTCAAACCATGAAGCTGTCCGCCGTTGATGGTAATTTCATGGTCAGAAAGCACTTTAAGCACTCTAAAATAGCTGGCTTTCCCCAACATTTTTCCGTTGAAAACGTCCATATCGAGTTCGCCTTCTACCTGCGGTTGCTGCAAAGGTGCGATACGGCTCATTTCATTGCGAATTTTATCGAATAAAGCCCGGTAAGAACTTCCTTCTTTAACCTTGAAAATGGATTGTGTCAACGCATAGGATAACGAACCAAAACTTTGGCCTGCTTCATCTGTCATCTCGTAGTTTAATTGGTTTTGTGCAGAACCAAAGAAAGAAACCATCGGTGCCAATGGTTTAACTCCTTCTCCTCCTCTTGATTTTGGTTTGATTTCGTTATTTTCTTTTGCTAATAATTTTTTGCCATTGTTTTTTAAGTAGTCCGGACTTGCCATAATGTCTGTGGTCCCTCTCGCTTGTGAAAAACCTCTGGTCCCTGTTCCTGAATGACAAGCATCCAGCACAACCAGAACATGGCCTGTCGGACCTACTTTTTCACGCAGATTCTCCATGGCCTGGCCAAGTTCTTCATCGCGGATAAGTTTTTCTCCTTCATTGACACCAGACTGGAATTTCTTAGGTGAATCGTAGGGTACGATGCACTCATCCAGGCCGTCAATTTCGTCACCATTTTGATCTGCAGCCTGCTGACCATGACCAGAGAATTGAAAATAGATGATATCACCCGGTCTTACCTTGTTGTAAAAATCCTGTGTAATGGTTTTGAGTATATTTTGTTTGTTGGCTTGTTCATCAGAAAGGATTAATATATTTTCCTTTTTGAATCCCTGATCCAGTAATGTCTTGGTAACCAAATCAATATCGTTCATTGAACTTAATGAATTCCAGCCTCCAGCTTCAGGATATTTGCCCACCCCGATCAACAAAGCCTTTTTGCGGTCTGCCTGTCCATAAGCCTGAGCCATCCAAAACAAGCCGGCCAATGATAAACATAAGATTTTGAAGCAGTTGTTCATGAGTCAAATATATATTAAAAGGTGAATTTGCCTTTCTGAATGATAGTTACTAGAATTCAAAAACGTTATCAGAATGCCTGATTAAACTTTTGGCTAAATTGAGGATAAGTAAAGGTACAAATGATCTCTATAATTTATAAATTGGGAGGATGCTTGA
This sequence comes from Saprospiraceae bacterium, assembly GCA_016716185.1. NCBI lineage: Bacteria > Pseudomonadati > Bacteroidota > Saprospiria > Saprospirales > Saprospiraceae > Saprospiraceae bacterium. The sequence continues at coordinate 86,525 of JADJWV010000003.1, forward strand.
TGAAAGCAATTCTGAAGCCAGGCGCTTGAAGCTCAAAGCCGAAAGCTCGAAGCTTTAAGAAGTGTCTCATAGCAAGGTCTAATTCACTTTAAAAACTTCAGCTCTTTTTCGGATATTTCCCCAAAATGTTTGAAGTTACTCATCCGATTTTCAAAAAATCAAAATATCAATCCACCTTATCCAAGCAGGTTTTCTGCGGCCTCTTCTCCGCTCACAATAGCGCCCTCCATAAATCCCTGCCAGTCGGCAAGATGCTCTCCGGCAAAATGGACCTTCATAAATGGTTGTTTGAGCACAGGCATGATCCCGAACCATTGGTTTTTTCCATAGAAGGCATAAGCCCCTTTAGAAAATGAATCGGCTCCCCAATAATATTTCAGACTTTGCTTCAGGTACTTACGTACGTCTCCAAAAGCAGGTTTGAGGGCATCCAGGATGATGGATTCTCTTTGTTCGGCATTTACGGAATTTAATACTTCAGATTTTTCTCCGATGGCATAACAGATCAGAACTCCTTCGCGATGATCCTGATTTTTTGTGGCATGATAAAAATAATGGGCAGGTGTATCCGTCACCATATCAAAATCTTCCGCTTTCCAGAATCTTTCGGAAAACACCAGCGGATACTTTCCTATACGGGCATATTGCAAAGCATTGATGGCATCGGTTTGAATAGCAGGCAGACCCGGTATCCATTTGATTTGCTGAATGGAAGCTGTTGGGAGCGTACAAATAACAGCATCTGCTGTGAAAGATGTACCGTTATCACAATCGACACGAACACCCGTTTGTTTTTCCTGTGTAATCCGGATTGCTTTGTGCCGGAGTAAAATATATTCAGCACCCACTTCATTACCGAGGGATTCTGCCAGCTTGCTGTTCCCTCCCCGGATTTTAAGATCCATTTCATTTTTCTCGCTACTCTCAGCATACTCGGCAAAAGCTGCGTAACACGATGTGTGTCTGATGCTTTCACCAAAATCCGTACTGTCCAGCAACTCTCTCAAAAACAGATCGCGTTCCTCAAACTTTTTATTGGATAAATATCTCCACCAATCCATTTTGTCCAGCTTTTTCTTTTGTTGTGGGCTAAGTTCATTCCAGATTTCGGTTTTCTTATTCCAGAATTGATCGAATTCCTGGCTGAAACCCCATTTCCCGGCAGCCTGATAAGATCCATTCAAAGTTAGATGGCTTTCAAATTGGTTGTTTTGCAATTCAAGCCCAAATTGATTACATAGGGCTATTACCCGTTCGTGGGAGGCTCCAACCCATTCTGCACCCAATTCGATAACCAGTTGATTTGCCGATTCAGGTTGGTGGGAAAATACCCGGCCACCGATCCTGTTCTTTGCTTCGAGAACAGTAATTTTAATGCCTTTGCCCTTGAGATAGTTTGCCGCTGCCAGACCGGCAAAACCCGCGCCCAGGATAATCGCAGATTTGATCTTTCTTTTGGGTTTAGTCTGGGCTGATAACCATTTCGGAGCAGCCAGGCTGATTCCTCCCAATATTCCCGATTGCAAAATGAATGATCTTCTCTTCACTGTTATAGTTTTGTTGCTAAGTTAGTGTTTTCGTGATACTTCATCAAATCTGTTCGAATACGAGGCCGAATTCAATTCATTAGATTAGTCACGCGATTTAATCATTTCTTAATATTGGCTTCACACAGAAGGCAAGGCTTCAATCTACATTTGCAGTGTAAAAAGTGTTTTTTAACGTAAAAAAGTTTGAAATGAAAGTCCTTCATCTGGTATTTCTATTTTCTTTATTGAACTTTGATGTATATGCGCAAGAATATACGGTCAATGATTCTACATGGAAAGCAATTAACAACGATCTCAAAATTCTTAAAAACATCAAAGTGAGCGGTTACCTCCAGGCACAGTATCAAATAGCTGAGGAACAGGGAATAAAATATCCCGGGGGTAATTTTGCATCCAATGTCGATAACCGGTTCTCGATGCGGCGCGCAAGGTTAAAAGTCGCTTATGTGGGCAAACCTTTTGAATGGGTTCTGGTCACAGAAAATACGGAAAGAGGGATCTCTCTCCACGATGTATATGGTTCTTACACATTTTCAAAAATTCATTTGAAATATACCGCCGGGCTTTTCCCACGTCCCTTTGGATTTGAACAATCTTATTCAACTGCCTATCACGAAGGTCCGGAACGGGTAAGGTTTTCGACAACCTTATTGCCCGCAGAAGCTGATCTGGGATGTAAACTGACCTATTCCGCTTTAAAACCAATTACACTCGAATTGGGAGTTTATAACGGAACAGCAACAGCAGCTGACTTCGATGGATTTAAAGATATCGTTGCGAGAATTTCGATTCAGAAAAAATTAAATACTTCAAATCTTTCCGGTGGCTTATCCTTTTATAGTGGAGGAGTCGTTCAAGGCAATCCTTACCGGTATTCAATATCAGAAAATGGTTCGGAGCCTGTTTTTAGTTTAATGGATACGACCAGTTTCGCCTTTGGAAGTAAAGTCAAAAGAGAATATTTGGGAGCTGATGTTCAGTACCAGTTTTCCAACATTTTAGGTACTACAACATTAAGAGCAGAATTTGTCCAGGGAGAACAGCCCGGTTCAGCAAGCAATACGGATAGTCCTAAAACAAATACAGCCCCACAAGGCGACAGTTACAGCAGAAACTTTAACGCCTTCAGTGCCTATTTCCTTCAAAAAATAGGTTCTTCCAATTTCATGTTCGTAGCCAAATACGATTGGTACGATCCAAATTCCGATGTAGAAAAAAATGAAATTGGTACATCACTTTCTAAAACAGGTGCTGCAGATGTCAAATACAGTACCCTCGGATTAGGGCTTAACTATTATTTTAAAAATATGTACATCATGTTTTATTACGACATGATCACCAATGAAAAATCAGAAAATCTGAATGGATTTCAATCGGATTTAAAAGACAATGTATTTACTATTCGCACACAATTTAAATTTTAATTAATTATGAATTTTATGAAATCTCTTATTTCTCTATTCGTATTATCAATCTTTTTGATAGCTTGTGGTGGAGGCCAGAATTCTGAAAGTAAATCCTCCAAATCAATAACCTTAAAAGGCAGCGATACGGTGTTGCCTCTCGGGCAAAAAACATCGGAAGCCTTTATGGCTGTAAACAAAGATGTATCCATCGCAGTTGTCGGTGGTGGTAGCGGCACGGGTGTAACGGCTTTGATGGACGGCAATACAGACATCGCAATGTCTTCCAGGGATCTGAAGTCAGATGAAAAACTAAAATTCCAGGAAAAACAAATGAACATTGAAATTGTAACCCTGGCAGTCGATGCGCTGGCTGTTGTGGTCAATCCTAAAAATACCGTTTCAAAATTAACCCGCGAACAGTTGGAAGGAATTTTTACTGGAACTATTACCAACTGGAAGGAACTCGGAGGTGAAGATCTGGCTATCGTGGTTTATTCAAGAGAAAATAGCTCGGGGACTTATGAGTTCTTTAAAGAACACGTCATGGATAAAAAGAATTATGCCAGTTCTGTTTTGAACATGCCTGCAACCGGAGCTATTGTTCAATCCATAAGTCAAACAGCCGGAGCAATCGGATATATTGGTTTAGCATACATGAGTCCTGAAGTTAAAGCATTGGAAGTTTCTTACGATCAAGGTACTACTTTCGTTGGCCCATCCATGGAATCAGCAAAAAATAAAACTTATCCTATTTCGAGGCCTCTTTACTATATTTACGATGTTAAAAATTCTGAAAAAGTTAAATCCTATTTAGATTATACTTTATCAGAAGCGGGACAAAAACTTGTTGAAGAAGTCGGATATATTCCAATTAACTAAACCAAAATAATTTGAAGCATTTCTTCGAAATAATAATCGAATACATCATCAAAGGCTGCGGATATATATCCGCAGTCATTGTTTTATTGATTGTATTTTTTTTATTCAGAGAGGGAGTCTTGTTTATTAATTCTTCTCCACTGGAAGACCACCATGCACTTTTTGTGCACAAAGACAATTCCGTCGTTGAATTGACCGATGTACAGGTTAAAAATTTATTCGATAAAAAGATAACCAACTGGAAAGAACTGGGTTCCTTTGATCAGAAAGTAACTCTTCTCTCTGCTGATGAAATTGATGATTTATTTACAGAAGAACAACTGGGTAAGAATTTTGAATACCTGAGTGCCTGCATAAACCATTATATAGACACCGTTCCGGGAACGATTGCTTACTTTTCAGAAAAACAACTCAGTCTTACAGCAGGTATCAGACAAGTCGCCATTCACAAAATAAGTTTGTGGAAATTTTTATCGGGAAAAGAATGGTTTCCAACCGCAAAACCTGCTGCCATTATGGGCACCTTTCCATTGATTCTGGGTACTTTATTGGTGAGTTTGATAGCCATTCTGATAGCACTTCCTCTCGGACTCGCCGCAGCCGTGTATCTGGCAGAGATTGCAGATGAAAGAGTACGGAAAATTTTAAAACCGGTGATTGAGTTGTTGTCAGGGATCCCATCTGTTGTATATGGCTTTTTTGGATTGGTCATCATTGTTCCATTCATTCAAGATTTTTTTAACCTACCGGTTGGAGAGACTGCATTGGCCGGCAGTATATTATTGGCGATCATGGCCTTGCCTACTATAATTACAGTTTCAGAAGATGCCATCAGAACATGTCCGATTGCGATTAAAGAAGCCAGCCTGGCTCTGGGTGCTTCACACTGGCAAACCATTTTCAGAGTTATTATTCCTTATGCTTCCAGCGGTATTACGGCGGCAGCAATACTTGGAATTGGAAGGGCGGTTGGTGAAACTATGGCAGTACTTATGGTGACCGGCAATGCGGCGCTGATTCCGACATCATTGACACAACCTGTACGAACGATTCCGGCAACCATTGCCGCAGAATTGGGTGAAGCTCCATTTGGAGGCTTGCACTTTAAAGCCTTGTTTGCTTTGGGATGTATGCTTTTTCTGATTACACTTGTCACCAATTTACTTGTAGAACGGATATCTAAAAAACAAAAACTCAACTAAGCTTATGTTGCAATTTCCGTTACAGGTAGACCGCTCAAAAAGAATTCAGCAATCGATTGCCTTTTGGGTAGCCCGGGGTATTGCAATGATCATCATTGGCATCTTGTTTTTAATCTTGTTTTTTATTTTTAAAAGAGGCATTGGAGTTCTCAGTTGGGAATTTCTGACAGAAATGCCATTAGATGGCATGACCAAAGGAGGAATTCTTCCGGCGATTATTGGTACTTTGTATTTGGTACTTTTAAGCATGTTGATCGCTTTTCCGGTGGGTGTTCTTTCGGGAATATATGTAAACGAATATGCTAAAGATGGTTCGTTGAAGCGATTTGTCAAAGTCATGACCAACAACCTGGCAGGAATCCCATCCATTGTGTTTGGATTGTTTGGAATGGCTTTATTTGTGAATCAACTGGGATTTGGTGCATCTATTCTTGCCGGTTCCCTGACCTTAGCGCTTCTGGCCCTGCCCCTGATCATCAGAACAACCGAAGAAAGTTTAAAATCCGTGGATGATACTTTCAGACATGCCAGTTATGCCTTGGGAGCCAGTAAACTATACACCATTCGAAAAGTGGTTTTACCAATTGCCTTTCCGAACATCATAACCGGATTGATTTTAAGTATAGGCAGGGTCTCGGGCGAAACAGCTCCTATATTGTTTACAGTGGCTGCGTATTTTTTACCGAAGTTGCCCCAGTCCATCATGGACCAGGCTATGGCCCTTCCTTACCACCTGTATGTGATTTCTACAAGCGGAACAGATATTCAGTCTTCCAGACCTATTGCTTACGGAACGGCTGTTATTTTAATCCTGATCGTTTTAATCGTTAATCTGATTGCCAATTACCTGCGAAATTATTTTAGCAAAAAAGTAAAAATGAAGTAAGCCTATGTCGCATAAAATAGAAACTAAAAATGTGCATCTCCATTACGGCGACTTTCATGCATTAAAAGGAATTAGTATTCAAATTCCCGAAAAAACAGTTACCGCATTGATTGGTCCCTCAGGATGTGGAAAATCAACCTACCTCAGATTATTCAACCGGATGAATGACCTGATTGACGGAATTAAAATCGATGGAGAAATTCTGATCGATGGAAAAGACATTTACAACATTCAAGTATCTGAAATAGACAAGCTCAGAAGAAACGTAGGTATGGTTTTCCAAAAACCCAATCCCTTCCCTAAAAGTATTTTTGAAAATGTAGCTTACGGACTTCGGGTAAACGGAATTTCAGATAAAAGTCTTATTGAAACACAGGTTGAAAAAGCATTAAAGCAAGCAGCTTTATGGGAAGAAGTGAAAGACAAGCTCAAAAAATCTGCTTTTGAACTCTCCGGAGGACAACAACAAAGGCTTTGTATCGCCAGGGCTATGGCCATCGAACCATCTATTTTATTAATGGATGAACCAGCTTCGGCTCTCGATCCGATCTCTACAGGCAAGATCGAAGAACTGATCTACGAGTTGAAAAATAATTTTACCATTTTAATAGTTACCCATAATATGCAACAGGCAAGTAGAGTTAGTGATTTTACGGGATTCTTCCTGCTGGGTGAGCTGATCGAATTCGATGAAACCAAGAAAATTTTCAGGAATCCTGAAAAACAACAAACCGAAAACTACATTACAGGCCGATTTGGATAAACCCAATAATTGAAAATACCATGTTACACGTTGAAAATGAAATCCAGGAATTAAAAGACAAGTTGATCAATATGTGGGATGCGGTCATCAATCAACTTGAAAAAACGCAACAGACCCTCCAAAATGGTGACCGGGATCTTGCTTTAGCTATACAGGCAGCAGAAAGAAGGATCAATGCCTACGAGCTCAGCATTGACAGGATCTGTGAAGACTTTATTGCACTTTTGCAACCCGTCGCTTCAGATCTGAGGTTTGTACTGACTACATTAAAAATCAATACAAATCTGGAGCGCATTGGCGATATCGCCTGTGGAATCTCAGAATTTATATCCGATCAGGATACCGAATTCAATCTCGAGATCATCAAACATTTGGAGGCAGACAAAATGCTTTTACTCGCAATCGAAATGGTGAAAAATCTCCGCGAAGCCTATATTCTTGAAAATACCCTCAAAGCCAGAACCGTATACAAACGCGACCGAATGCTCGACAAAATAAACGATGTCGCAAGTTACAGGGCAATTGAATGTCTGGATAAATATCCAAAACTCAGAAGAGAAACCTTACATGTTTTGTCAATGGTCAGAAAAATTGAACGCATCGGAGATCAGGCAAAAAATATAGCCGAAGAAATTATTTTTAACATCGAAGCCAAAGTCATCAAACACAAACGCAAGGAGAAGGACAAGGAGGAGTAAGGGGAAGTTGGCAGTTGGCAGTTGGCAGTTTGCAGTGAGCAGTTATCAGTGAGCAGTCAGCAGTTGGCAGTTGATAGTTGATGGGACTAACATACGTTAGTTAGTTTAGGGAAGAGAGTTCTATCAATGGAATCGAAATATATCTTTAGGCTTTTCGCTTCAAGCTTTTTCGCTGAATTCAATTCCCCCACCCTAAAAGCCTAAAAGCCTAAATCCCGATAAAATTGCATAATATTTTAGTAAAGAAAAAGTTAGCTTTATTTTATCGGGACTAAAAGCCTAAAAGCCTAAAAGCCTACATGCCTAAAAGCCTACATGCCTAAAAGCCTACACCCCTTCTCCCCTTTAACCTTTCCTCTTATACGTTCCGTCAAAATACTTTTGAAAAACATCATCCCATAGGAAATGTGCGACTTTTCTGCCCATTTTTAAACCTTCTACATTATCGGCCTGAATGTGGTAACCTCCCAGAACCCTTGAGATTCCAGCCATTTCTGCAGTTGCCGTAAAAGTTGGCAAAGGCAGGGAAACAGGATCTCCGGGTGTTTCGGTGATAATACCGCAAATTCGGTTTTCTGTTTCTCCAAAATCATCGCTACCTGTAAACAACTCCAATATTTTTGCGCATGCCCCACTGACTGTGCTGTGTCCGGAAACATAAGCCGGAAATGGAGGTGAAACAAAATCTGCCGGTGAGTAAGGATGCCATCTTTCAGCCGGAATATCCAGCGTTCCTTTATCAGGTCCACCCCAGCCTTTTATTGTTTGACCTTTATAGTATTGTCTAACTAAGGTCCAGGGTCGCGAGCTGTCGTAAAATCTTTTTGTTTCCCAACATGCTATAAAAGCATCCATAGCTGTTAAGGCTACGACAAAATACATTTTTACGTCGCGATCCAAATCGTTATGATCTCTAAAGGAAACTAATTGCGCAAATCGGAGCCAATGACCTGCCTGTCCTGTCGAACGTGGACCATCTCGCATAAATTCTATGGTTGATTTCCTGGTGTGATCCAAATTGGCATTAAAATCAATACACTCGTCCACCTCCTTCTTCAATTGTTCGCTTCCGTATTTTGGATATTCAGGCGCACGAAACTGTGAAGAGGATTTTAGTCCAAATGGCTGGACTCGATACCAGTGAGGCGTTAAAAAATTGACTAAAAAGGTGTCCCCATTATTTTTTACAAATGGAAGTGGGTGCCAACGGTCGGGATCAATGACCTTTTTATAAGTGTTTACTGGTCTGTAATACGTATAATCCGAATAAGGTTTACCATCTGAACCGGGTTCGTTACCCAGCTGATTGGCACCATCCTGATGCCGTTTTTTTAGCAATTCCCTGGCAATGAGGTTACCTATACCTTCAGGCTTGGTTTTATCAAGTGTATAATTTTTAGGATCATAACCCATTTTTTGAAATTCTTCCAAAATCTGCTTTTTATCTAAAGGAAATTGGTCAATCAATACATGCAACATGGCATAACTGATCGCCTTTTCCTTGTTCTTTTTGGTTCTCTCTGAAGCAGGCCTTCTCAATTTTGAACCGTATAGACTATTTACAGCTTTGGCATCATAGCACGCCCATGCATCGTACATGGCATTCATCGCGATGCCTAACTGTCGGGCTTGAATGGTAGGCTTGGCACCATAACGGTCCACATCATTAGCAGTTACTTCCAATGCAATATCAAGCCATTTATTGGCTAAACTGGGTTTAAAGACCTTCTCTTTTTCATTTTGTCCGCTTACTGAGAAATGACAAATAGAAATCAAGCTTAACAGCGCTAAACGAATTTTCATATGTTTTATTAATTTGTTTTCTTATGACTCGACATGTCTATAAACCGGAATTTAAACCAAGACTGAACCAAAAAAAAAACTCAGTCATCTAAACCCATGCAAAACCTTGATATAATTATTTAGATGACTGAGGACGGGTTCCAAAACTATTTGAAATCACTGGATAAAATTCCGAAAATCGATAAACCAAAACCGATGAATTCAGACTCATCAACTTCTGATGAAATCTCATGATGGCTCAAATTTAGAATGTCTGGTTACCGGATTCGCTAAAAATCCATAAAACCCTTTATATAATGGATAAATAGGCTGATATTTTATTTAAAATTATTTTGGAAACAAAGCTAAAGAGTAATTTTGGCCAAATTATGTCACTTAAATGTCTGGTAGTCGATGATGATCCTTTGATTGGGGATTTGATCAAACATTTCTGCTCTAAAACCGAACAGATTGAATTTTGCCTGGTCGCATCAACGGCTATGGATGGACTCAATTTGTTAGGCTCCGGTAACATGGATTTGGTATTTCTCGATTATCACCTGCCTGATATGAAGGGTCAGGAATTTCTCGAGCGAATGCCTGACAAGGTTCCAGTCGTCATGGTTACCAGTGAATCGGATTTTGCGGCTAAAAGCTATGAATACGACCTCGTTGTTGATTTTCTGGTAAAACCGCTAAGCTACGAGCGCTTTCTTAAGGCTATACAACGAATTCTTCAATCGGCAGATGAATCTGATAAAACCAAATTGGATGAATTCATTTTTGTTAAAGATGGCACCAAGTGGGTAAAAATAGAATTCGACAAATTATTGTATATAAAATCTGAGGGCAATTATTCTAATTTTCATACCGAAGCCGGTCAAAATATGAGCCTGATCACAATGAAAGATCTCGAATCAAGACTGCCCAAATCATTTATCCGAGTTCACCGTTCGTATATCGTAAATGCGAAAAAGATCCAAATGATCAATCAGGATGAAATTACCATTCATGGAAAAGAAATTCCCGTTGGTGAAAAATACAAAACAGATTTGCTGAAATGGATAAAAGAAATTTGAATTTTTGAATTAAATTTTAAAATCCGAACAATCCTGTTTTCAAACTCATATATTTAAATATCAAATCCGACTTTGCCAAATCAAGAGGCCATGTCAACATCTTTATACTTCAGAAATTTATTTTTTATTATTGTTCAACCTGGATTAGTCACTTTGCTCATCCCTTATCTATTGTATAAAAAATTTGAAATCCCGGTTCAGGATTTTGAAATCAAACCACTACCCATCCTACTTTTTTTCCTGTTTATCGCAGGTTTTGCCATACTCCTTCACTGTGTGTATCGGTTTATTCATCAGGGCATAGGTACACTGTCTCCATTGGATCCAACAAAACATCTCGTCACAAAGGGTTTGTACGCATATTCCAGAAATCCAATGTATATCGGAGTTATGGCAATGTTGATTGCTGAAAGCTTTTATTTTCGTTCTTCTCTATTGGGTTGTTATACCCTATGCATCTTTCTGTTATTCAATGCATTTATTCTTCTACATGAAGAACCGAGACTCCAAAAAGTATTCGGGAGCGATTACCAAAAATATAAGGCAAAGGTTCGAAGGTGGCTGTAATATCTGGTTTAAACAAATGGCACTAATCTTTACATCCAGATTTACAATGCAATTAAAGGATTATAAAATTCAGGAATAAGGATTCAATTGTTTTTGTAAATACCGGATGCAATATTGAAAACCAAAATTTACTCTGGCCTGATCCGTGTCGTTCAAGGATTTTCCACCAGTCATTTTTAATCTCAAATCGTTTAAGGATTGTTCCATTTTCACCAAGTCCAACAGACGCATGCTGTTTGCCAACCGGTGCACTATTCTTTCGTATTCAGAAATATTTCCTTCTTTCATGGCTACTTGAAGCTTTCGGGTAAGATCTGTCCATTCCTTAATCATAAGTTCCAAAGCTTGGTTTGACCTTTGAGTATCCCCTTCATATTGCCGGGTCAGATTGGCTGCCACCGGCAAACTATACATGCGCAGATAAATTACTTTAGAAACCGTCTCAATCAACTGTTCCGGAGAAACAGGCTTTTGCAAAAATGAGTCTATCCCGCTAACTAATTTCTGGCCGTCGTCGTTTGCAGAAATAACGATCAAAATACCATACTCATCCAGTTGCCGTTTTACTCTGTCAATGACATTTTCCAATCGGCTTTCTGCAAAATTAAAGTCACTGATCACTAATGAATATCGTTTATTCGAGATTAAAAATTCTTCAGGATCATTAAAAAGATCTACAGGCACTCCAATTTTTTCAAAAATATGCTGATAATAAAAATTGTTCTGAGGATCGTCATCTACACAGGCACAAGCTGAAATCAAGTGTTTCAATTGAACTTGTGGTGAATCCGTAAAGCTTGCTTTGGCAGCAGATCTCCTCATTTGGGTTGGCAAAAGAAAACCAAAACACAATCCTTTTGGATAATTTCTTTTTATCTCCAACTTGGTATTCATCAATTCAAGCATCCTGATGACAATGGGCAATCCGAGTCCCACATTCTGGATCTGTCTCGATTTCCCAGTTACCGGTTTCAAATTCAAAACATTTGCAATATTGTCTTCACTCATTCCCGGACCCAGATCCTGTATTTCAAAATAGAGTTGATGGGCTTCTGCTCCTTTTACTAAAAGCTTAACTTCCTGTTCGGCGCTGGAATAACGGATGGCATTGCTGAGCAGGTTATTTAATATCTGACTTAATCTGACCGGATCTGCAGTAAAATGTTCATGGTTTAAATCAGGATCCATTTCCAGGTTGACCCGAATTCTTTTTTGCGTAGCTTCAAATAAATGGCCTTTTATAATTTTTTCCAGAAATTCCTTTAAACCTATATCCTGGGACTGCAAGAGGATCTGGCCATTCAGCAATTTCCGGTAATCCAACACATCATTAACAAGCGTTAGCAAATGTTCGGAGCTGAATTTAAGATTCCGGATAAAAGCATCCTGATCCTGCCTGGGTTCATTTTTTTCAAGCATATTGACCATGCCCAATATAGATTGTAACGGATTTCGCATTTCATGGCTCATATTCTCAATAAAAGCTTGCTTCGCCTTATTGGCTTCATCAGCCTGATCCCTGGCCAACATAAGCTCGTTTACATAATGATGAATTCGCGAAGACATCTCCTGAAATGATTTGGCAAGGTCACCAATTTCATCATCCCTGTTGATATTTAAGTTTACGACATTGGGGTTATTTCCAAATGCCGAAATACTTTTGGTAATCTCACTGAATTGCCGGGCCTGTCTCCGAGTCCAATACAAGGCAATAAATACTGATCCCAGAATAAACAATAAAGTGATATAAATAATACTCAGTTTCCACTTGTTGAATACACCCAACAAATTTTCCTCGATCGAACTGAGCGTAAAATAGAGCAGGTAATTTTTTCTGGGATAATTGAATTCAATAATGGATTCACCACGGGATTTGTCGATAAACCCACTGTAATTACTGGCAACCAGGGGAGTGGAAATCCAATTTTTTCTTACATCTTCCAATATTATGTTTGGGTTTTTGTCAAATTCAAATTGAAACACGCTATTCGTGTCGGGATGGATCAGGTAATAACCGTCCTGGTTGATGAGTTTCAACTGGTTGACTTCACCCGTCACTTTTTCCAGTTCTTTAAAGATAAATGTCAAATCCACATTGACAATTACAATACCCCACACGTGTCCCTGAAAAAATAATGGAGTAGCAACTCTCAAGGTTGGAACAACGGGAAATAAGATTCTTCCATATTCCTGATTCAAATTGATTTCGGAAAAATAAATAGAATCTTCAGGGAGCTGAATGGTTTCTCTGAAATAATCGCGATCTCCTTTAAGTTGCAGCAAACTGTCTGCGACAATAAAAGCCTGGCTCTGAATATGCTCCACTCTGATCAATTCGTGACCCTTATTTTCGAGACCAATGACCCGGATTTGCGCATATTGGTTTTTTGCACGGAGCAAGGCTAAAAATTCTGCAGCCAGTTTTTCTTTTAAGCGTTTGTCCTGACTATTCGACTGAAAATCCTTTAAAAAGGGATTATTGGACAAATACCAAACATCCTTGCGCACATCATCCAAAAAAGAATGAAATTTCAATACAGCTGTTTCATTGTTATGCAACAAGGTAATCATGGTATTTTCCATCACCTTGTTGGAACTTAATTTGTAAATGGCATAGCCCAAAGTCGCACTGGTCAAAACCAGCAAGACAAAATATACGAATGCATTTTTAACTGTAATAGAAATTCTGGGCATGTTGATGATTTCCTGCAAGAGCAAATATAAGGGCAATTCAAGAATACAAGAATTTCAACTGCCCAACCTTCGTAGAATAAAGAAGCCGGAGCTTCCTCCGGCTACGTAACAAGAATTAACAAAACTTGAATTAAATAATCGGTTTGTTTCTTTATTCTCTAATATGATTTTGAAGAATTCAACCCATATGCATTAAGATAATTGCCAGTTTTATCACGTGCAACGGGATTCCTTATTGCAGTTTGAAGTATGTTATCAATCTTTCGACAAGGAGAACTTATGCGAATACGTAAGATTCAGGCTGTAATCGGCAAAGGCGGCATCACCATGGCGTTGTCCGGTTGGATCGGCAAGATCGTAAACACTTTTTGTTCTGTTCCGGTAAAGCGCAAAGGGAACGGTGAGAGCCAGATTGTTTTGACCGAATTGATAAGAAGCAGAAGGTTCCACTGAGATCACGTATCCCGGCCTTCTGAATCCTTCGCTGTCTCCAAAAACATCAGACGAAGGAATCCCTTCCAAACGCGATCCCAACCCAAAGTTGAGTTGGTGATTCACCATATAATTGGCACCCAGTCTTACCGCAAACTGATCGGCAACAGAATGATAAGCAATGAGGGGATCTGCACCAGCCAGAGTTCCGCGGGTGAGTGTATTGTTTGTGTTTTCCGGATTAAATAAATAAAACGAATTGAAATAAAGTGAAAGATTATTAAGAAGTACAAGATTGGACTGGATCTCCAGGTTAAATCCGACTCCACCATCACCCAATTGAATAGATTGGTCAACAGGTCTAACGAACGTCGAATCTCCGCCATCCGATTTCCTCCTGTGAAAATCATCAGTAACATTTTCATTACCAGTAGGGAGTTTGATTCCAGCTCCTACACTCAAATTAAATTTCGAATGGGCAAGCGGATTGGTAACGGTGTACAAGACTCCCAATCTCATATCGCCAATTCCACTGGCCTGGGTATTGAATCTTTTCTGTTCGGGGTTTGCGGTCAATGAATTTCCATAATGCTCGTACAAAGAAGAGCGGTCGTAGTAGATCAAAGGGAGATTCGCTGAAACCGAAACTCTCTCGGATAAACCATAGGACAATCCCAATTCCATAAAATAGGAATCATTAATCACTTCTGTTCCTTTTTCAACCCGCTCCTTTTCTTCATGAGAACCTCTGAAGTGTTTGTAGGATTGAAAATATCGGAGATTGGAAGTAAACAAAAGACCGGATTTGCTCACAGTTGTTCCTGAATTTGTTGCACTGCATCCCATTCCCCTGATGGCAACGCAACCTTGTGCATTCGCAACCTGCATACCGGTGAATAAGATGAACAGGATAAACAACATTGCAAAACTTACGTAGGAATGCAATGAACGTTTGAATAAGTCGAAGTTTTTTTTCATGGCTGATATTGATTAAAAGGCTGTATAAATGAAGAAAATAATTACGTAGTATGTTTTTTCAAGTTGACCAAAGGCCAATTCCATTGAGCTGTTTTGGAAGAATATGACGGTTCAAAGGCTTTGTGTTCAGCCTGATGAAAGGCATAAAGGATCAGGGCAGCTGCAATCAGGACCAGATTTTTTACAATGTATTGTCCGGTCAGGGTCAGGGTAAAACTATCTTGCCAGGTATCTGTCGGCAAGTAAAACAATGGAAGAAAAGTTGTAAACATTTGAAGGCTGAAAAGCCCAAATGCAATCCTCGTTAATTTGGGAAACAACCACAGCAAGCCAATCACACATTCTATAAATCCAAGAAATGGTGTAAAAAATTCAAGGGTCACCCAATTCGAAATGGTCTCTTGATGGAGATGTGCGATGAGTGTTTCGGCTGGAGAGAGATGGATTAATTTCAGGAAGCCAAACCAAAAAAACACAACAAATAGGGAGAATCGGTTAAACCACAGAATTTTGTCAAGAAAAGGGACTGATCTTGAGTCTGCTATTTGAGTCTTAGTTTTCATTGGTTGGAAGTTAAAATATAAACCTGGCTGTTTTGTTTCAGTGCAAATCGCACAACGAAAGTAGACAGGCACTCAGATGAAGAATCAAGTATTCCTTGAATCCATTTAAAGAATGTACAAAACGGGTAAAAAAAAGGATGAAGTGATCAATCGAGTAAGTTCAACAAGCCTTTAGGGTCAAGCCGGCATTGAAATTTTACAATTATTAGAATCATTCTAATGTAACGGGCCATTCACATACTGAAGACCATATAAAGATTCAATTTCAAGGTTTACAAACTGATATTAAAAAAATTATTAACCAATTCGTTCGCACGGCATAAGTATATAAAATTTATAATTCCAGAACAGAAAGAATAAAAAAAATACGATGTCTCGAGAATGAACCGCAAAGATCAGAGAGGTTTAGGCCAAGGTCGCAGAGTGGTTCTCATAAGGAAAATGATTTTCATATGAGAGATTAGAAGCAACCTGTGAATTCTCTCACACCTGAGTCTTTCATAGCTTTCCCGACAAATAAAAAATCGAACATTTTAAAATTGACAGACCAAAAGGGTTTATGGGAAACCCGATTTTGAATTGAACTACTATAATCAAGCTGGCATGTGCTTACATGGATGAATAATTTTAAGTCACCCGCATTCAGTCATAATATTCAACAAACTCCTTCAATTGTTTTCTTTGAATAGCCGGAACCGAAACTTCATCGGATGGAAATCCAAACGGTATGAGTAAAAATGGTTTTTCATTTTCGGGTCTTTCCAAAATTTCCTGCAAAAAATTCATAGGGCTTGGGGTATGGGTCAGACAAACCAATCCGGCATTGTGAATCGCCGCAATGAGCAAACCACAAGCCAATCCTACCGACTCCTGTACGTAATAATTCTTTCTTTTCTTCCCATCGATTACATCGTAAGTTTTTTTGAATACGACAATCAAAGCGGGTGCTATTTCGAGAAACGGTTTTTGCCAATCCGTGCCTAACGGGGCCAAATCCCTCAGCCATTCTTCTGACATTCGCCCATGATAATTCTCATATTCTTCAGCTTCCGCTGCTTCCCTGATGTGTTTCTTTAGTTCTTTATTCCTGACCAGGCAAAATGTCCAGGGTTGTTTATTGGCGCCTGATGGTGCAGTTCCTGCTGTTTTTAATAAATTTTCAATGATTTCATCGGGTATAGGTCTCGAAGAAAAATCTCTGACCGTTCGCCGCCCATCCATCAGATTGTAAAAACTTTCTGCCCGCATTTTCATTTTATCAGGAGCATAAAGCATAGGGAAATATGGGATAAAAGATGCCTCGTTCATACAGGATTAATTTATAAATCGCCCAATTGCGGCCTGAGTATTATTTCTTCAACTACTGCCGAAGGACTTAATGATAAAATATACGCAACCGTTTTCGAAACGTCTTCGGCCATCATCAACCTCTCCAGGGGCTCATTGGATCCCTTCCATGAATCCGACCAGGTGGCCCCCGGAAGTATGGATGTAACCTTGATTCCTGAATTCTTAAGTTCTTCCCGAAGACATTTGCTAAATCCCAATAATGCAAATTTACTGATGCCATAAGAACTTCCACCGGGGTAAGCCTGTAAACTTGCGATGGAACACATGTTGATCACAAATCCAGATTGGCGATGAATCATATGGGGTAAGAGTGCCCGTGTCAAATGATAAGCACTCTCAAAATTTGTCTTCATCAAAAGTTCCAGCCTCCCTTCGGGTTCGTCCACAATATTTCCGGGTTCAAAACTTCCGGCATTGTTTATCAACACATCGACTGGATCGAATAAACGTAGAATCCCTTCAGCCAATTCAGCGATTTGTTTCCGGTCTGAGACATCACAAGATTTATAATAGACTTTAATAGTTGGGTTTATGGATAAGAGTTCCTGTTTCAGCAAATCGAGATCGCCCTCATTCCTGGATGTGATAAACAAATTATAAGACAATCCTGCAAGTTCTTTTGCTATAGCTTTTCCAATACCCTTACTGGCTCCGGTGATGACGACATTCATGAGCGAAAGTTATAAATGTAATTTTAAATCTTTTTTGAGAACTGAAAAAGAATTCAAGAAGAGATCTGATTTCAATTCCTGGTTGCCGCACATAAGGACAAAAAGATGTACTCAATTACGAATAATCTTTGCCCAGCGAACCGGCAAATTGCTGCTTTCCAGTCTGAAAAAAAGGATCCCACGTGGCAAAGATGCCAAATGAATAGGATGTAATTTACTTTCCTGCAGTTTTTTAAACAGCAGTAGTTTCCCTTGTGCATCGTAGATGCTCAGCTCCGCATTGCGAAACTGATTTAGATCCAATACTGCATGGTCCTGTACCGGGTTCGGATAAATCCAAAGGTTTGCTTCAAGAGTGTTACCATTGTATACATCCCATATCAAGGGTAAATGATAAGTATTTAATTCAGTATCGTAACATTCTGCCTGCAATTCAAGTCCCAAATTCAAAGGGAAGTTTTGCTCATTCCGGAAAATGAACAGAGGCTTTTGAAAATCAATTTCGTTTAAACCATCGGCGTTCCAACTTACATACAATCCTTGTCCGCTTAGGTGGTAATACTCTTCGGGAATTTGTGTATAAATAATTTCTTTACCATTTAAAGAATTCACGAGGATATGAAATTGAAATCCCGAAATTTCTTTTGGATGACGAAGATACAAAGCAGTATTTTCCGGACTCAGTCTCCTGGCTTCGAGATAAACAGCAGGATCTTCGGCAATTCTGCTTGTGTAAGTATTGCTCAATCCGGAGTAACTCACATCGACATCTCCCATTTTTAATGCAAAAATGTTGACATTGGTAATTGGGAAATTACTGATGTTGACTCCTTTGAATTCAATATCGGCAATGGGCCTGTTTGGAATGGCTACAGTTCTCCAATCCTGTCTCAGGAAATACCAGGGCTTGGCTATACTAAATGTTTCCTTGATTCCCAGGATAATCCTTCTGATTTCAGTTATGTCTGATGCTGTTATCTGAAAATTAAAATTGACATCGGCTGCAATATTCTGAGCCGTATCCTGGAATCTGTCTATTCCTAAAATATGTCTTTGGATCATCACAATATCTTTGGTACTGATGCCGTCCCTGGATTGTGAATTTTTTACCATGCGATAATTGTACTGGCCCGGAGTTTTGGTTTTCAAAGTAAAACCGTAATGCAATCCTACACTTTCCGAAATGCAAAATTTACGAATAAGATTTTCATTTTCAAAAATGATGGAATCCGGCGTGACTTTAATTCCTTTATCGTTGCGAATGATCCCCCCGATATCTGCCCGCTGTGCCATGGATAATAGATCGTAAACCATGGATGCTGTGCAGTTAAAGCGATCGGTAATGGTTAAAGTATAACTTCCCGACCGAACGTTAAACAAGTAAGATAAACTGTCGCCCGTATTCCATTTATAACTGTAAGGAGCAAATTCTCCCACCGGAGTCAGATTGATAAAACCCTCATCTTCACATACCACATCGGATTTGTTGATGATCTGTTTAAAGTTGTTGAAGTATTTATGGACATTCATAAAAGTGGTTCCGGTTCTTACCTGTCCGTTGCAAATATCTTCAATGGACCATTGCCTGCGAATACTCACGGGAATGTTGCAGTTCTGAGAAATTCGGGTGTCAAAAAAATTGATGCGAACAGAACCCAATGATTTTGGAATCCGCAAAAGTTTAACTGTTAAGGTCGAAAGGCTATCGGGATGATCGATGGTTGTGTCTGCAGGAATTCTGATGTCATGAATACCCAAATGTTGAATGGTGATGTACTGGGTGCATCTCTGCTGGTCTCCAGCCGCATTTGTGATGGTAAAAATTCGGGTTACCAAGTCAGCCCTGTTTTTACAATCCCCCTTTTGATAGACCTCCAGATAACTCATGGTGATCTTACCACCGGTATTGGTAAGGATCTTGGGTGTTCCTGTAATCGTGGTATCGTATTTGGAACCTTCTGTCAGAGTTATGGGCTTCGGGCAATCCACGGTAAGTGTTGTGGGCCCAAAGGCATAGATCGTGGAAGTAAATAATAAGACCAACAGGCCACCGGAGAATTTCAAAAAATTGAATCTGCTTCGCATTCTCAATGGTTTATAGCTTAAAAATAATAAATATTCTATTGTTGCCAATCAGGATAATCCTGTGCAAACGTTAAAATTACATATTTGTTAAAATGAACAAGCTTAATCAGGCGAAGTGACGAGGGATATCTAATTCAAAATCATGTATATAAACAAAAAAAATGCGTTGTTTGTTCCAAGGGTGTCCAAAGCAAATTATTTTTCCGAAAGCAGACGGACTGTTTCTTTAATCCCGGCCAGACCTTTCCTTTTCAAGGGCGAATCCCCAAAATCCCGATCAAATTCCTCAAGGCCCATGTTCATCCAATCTTCTGCAGATCTGCTCAGGATATCTTTTTTAGGATTGAAATCAGATTCGGTATGTGGTTTTGTAAACCGGTTCCATGGACATACTTCCTGGCAAATATCGCAACCAAACATCCAATGATCTAATTGACCGGAAAACTCCTCCTCTATTTTGGTTTTTTTCTCGATGGTCAGATAGGAAATGCATTTGGATGCATCCAGTAAATATCCCTGCTGATCAATGGCCTGAGTTGGGCAGGCGTCGATGCATCGGGTACAGGTTCCGCAGTGATCTTTAATAGGATTTCCATATTCAAATTCTAGGTCTGAAAAAATACAAGCCAGAAAAAAATAAGATCCCATTTTAGGATGGATCGACAAAGTGTTTTTTCCATTCCAAACCAACCCTGTTTCTTTGGCCCATTCCCTTTCCAAAACCGGGCCTGAGTCGACAAACGAACGTAACACATTGGAGGAAGTATTAGATTTGATCCAGCTTTCAATTTGCTTTAGTTTTTTCCGGATTATTTTATGATAATCTTTTCCCAATGCATAGCGTGCAATTTTTGGAATTTTATCATCGACATAACTTATATCCTGAAAATAATTGTGGATCAATACAATTACTGAAATTGCCCCGGGCACGAGTTTCCTTGGATCTTTCCTGAATTCAAAATAATGATCCATGTACGACATTTCTCCATGGTAGCCTTTGTCAAGCCATTCCTGTAATCTTGCAGATTCATCGTCTAAACTTCTTAAGGCGGCATAACCAACCTGATCAAATCCGAGTTGAAGTATGTAATCACTAAGTTGTTGCTGATAAATCTGCATTCCTAAATGTATCTACTTGTGTATTACCAGCAAATATAGATATCGAACCTGTTTGGAGCGAAACAAAACAACTTGGGCGGTCTTCCTCAACTACCCGGCTGAAATGTTTTGCTTTTCGAGTAAAATCAACTCGTTCAGGCGGGAAGAGCCCGATGCATTTTCTTAAAATGCTAATTATAACGGAAGAATTGTTGTTCATTCTTAATAAGGAATACTGACCACATTGCACGACCTTACTATACACAATACTCCATAATCCTTCAGACATCGGGTTGATGAATATTTTATGGATCAAATCAAAAATATGGGGAGAAATCAACTTTGACGTCAATTTTTAAATAAATTCACGGATTCAAAAAGCCCAAAATTATCCAATTGACTTTCACTTATTCCTAAGATTCATTGTTCTTTTTTGTCTTGATACATGACTGAACGATTACGCCGTAAGGCGTATCGATGTCCACAAAGGACATCGAAGTGAAGGAACCGCGAAGCGGCTGACCTGTTATTATTATATATGTTTTCATTTCTTAACGCTAAAATGAAAAAAGGCCGATCTGAATTTCAGATCTGTTTACTAATTGGACATACTGATTTTATTTATTTCAGATATCAAAATTGCTTCATTTCAACTTAATCCCCATATATTTTACCTGACCCCTTTTTATATCGACAACTACATGTCGGGACTCTATAATTTATAATCCAAAAAAAGCAGCCCGCACATCCATCGACATACAGGCTTACTAAATTATGAAGAAAGTCAAACGACTCGTTTGATTCGAAAAAGGAATTGCCTTCGCAGATTATGTTAAAAATCTAACCAGATCCCACACTCGATGTTGCGAATATCATTGTTATCCCAAAGATCATTGAGATCCATGTTGCCAAAAAACTTGATCGCACCAATATCAATCCTTCCAGTAAGGCCGTATCTGAAATTTTTCATTCCGAAATCTTCTTCAGTTTCGATGAATTGATTTGGATCGGAAGTACTGAGTTCATGCTCGTGATGCAATAAAACTCCAGCATAGCCTCCTATTCCCATTCCGATCTTCCCTAAGCCCCGGATGCGTTTACTCTCGGTGTATAAACTGAGTGGAACCTGCAAATAATGGGTCATGAATTGTGATTCTTTTACATTGTCCTGTTTCGTATATACCAGGGTTTGGTTGGGTTCGAAAACGAGTTTTTCCTTGAATTCAAACTGTCCGATGCGCCAGGAAAGCCCGGTCATCAGCATCAAATGCGGCGAACCCAGATAGATCTTTGTTGGAAGAAAAGTTAGTGTGGTGCTCAATGAATTCCAGTTCTTTAATTTGAGATCTGATTTCATTTCAGAGCTGACTTGATTTCCAAATTTCATAAAATTTAAGCCAAGATCGATATCCAGGAATCCAACTGTAGCTCCCTTGCGTTTTTTCCGGCTTATCTTTGGTGCCTCAGGTGCTGGTGCAACATTCTCACCCTTTTGGTCTTCCAGTTTCAGTTCCAGTTTCAACTTCTTTTTATCTTTTTCCTTATACTTCTCCGACCTTTGTAATTCCTTTTCTGCTCGTTGTAATTCCTGTTCTGCCCTTTTCATCTCCAGTTCAACTTCTTCATTTCCTTTTCCGGATTTTTTAAGTTCCTTTAAAGCTTCTTCCAACTCCCGCCTGGCTTCCAACAGGCCTTCCCGCATTTCTTCGAGTCCCTCTTCCAGTTCTTCTTCCCACTCTTCTTTGGGAGCGTTTGCCTTTTCTTTATTTTCAATGATAATGATCTGCTTGTTTCCAAGATTCAATTTGGTGGTATCTTCCTTTGCAATTGGCGGAACAGGTGGTATAGGAGGCTGAACTTTTACCTGGGGTGCAGGTGGTGGCGCGGGTGGTGGTGCAGGATTATCCTGGGAGTTCAAAGCCAGGAAGTTGAAAAAAGTCAGAATTGCGATAAATAATAATTTTGTTTTCATGTATTTCAATTTTTAGTTTGTAATAAATTCATTTCAATCGCGTTCGCTGGTAAGTGGAATGGTTTTTGAATTTCAATGAGATCCGATTTAAAATGCAAGGCTAATGCAGTACCTTCATTTTTTACATCAGACTGAATGTCGATTGTATTGTTGGTGATTTTTTTAGCTTTCTTTTTGATAAAATTCCAGACGCCCTTCTTGATATAACTCCCTACATCCTGAGCTTCCTGTGCGGGCTTATGTTCTGCACTCGTATACCCGGCCTGATCAGACACAGGTTTGTTTGCATTCAGGTCAGCGACAATGGGTTCGGTATCTTTCGATTTCAAATTGCTTGTATCCATGACACTGGAAACTGGTTCTGTATTTTTATTCAATTCGGCTGATCCATCGACAATGATTTCCTGTGTGGACGTGCGAACGCTATCCTGTGTCGCAACCGCTAAAGAGGGCTGTTGAATGTTATCTGTATTGGGCGATTCCTGAATTGATTCGATGACCTGATTACTTTGCGGATTTAAATTTGAATGAGGAGCAGGTAGAGATTTTTTTTCTACAATGTAACTTTCATCGGGGAGAGAAATTTTCTGGTCGGTTGGTGAAACTTGGTCAACAGCATTTCCGGGTTCAGGATATTTTAATGTGCCTGGTGACCGGGAGCTCATGTGATCGGGTTTGCGGTACGCCTCTCTGTTCAATAGCAACGAACAAACAACAAGCAAACAAAGGCTGGCTGCAATAGCCAATCTTTTAATCACCGCCGGAGTCCAGAAAGCCCTTTTCTGATTTTGATTGCGGTACAACTCATGGAACAGAGCTTCCCGGAATTCTGATCTGGGCTCTTCGCGATCCAGGCGTTCCTTAGAAGCCTGAATGAAATCTTTCAACTTGTCCGCCATAGCTTTGTTTTTTTTGAATGAGTTCAATTAATTTTTGCTTTGCCCTCAGATACTGACTTCTCGAGGTACCTGCGACGATCCCCAATTCTATTGCAATTTCCTCGTGTGTATAATCTTCAAGGGCATGGAGTGTGAACACGATCCGGTATCGATCGGGAAGTTGTCCGATACAATCGTGAATATGTTCCAGCAAACGCTCCTTTTCCGAATGTTCCAACAGGTCACTTTCTTCCTGGAGGTTCAGCATCGCAGCATGATTTTCCAAACCATCAAACCGGACATTTTTACTATTTTTCATAAACTGTAACGCGGTGTTGACGCAGACCTTTTAATCCAGGCCGGCAACATTTCCGCCTGACGCAATTGGCCGATTTTTTCAAAAATCCGCATAAAACTATCCTGCAACACATCATGGGCATCGTCCGGGTGACCCGTCATCCGCAGACAAAGGTTGTACATCGGCCTGGCGAATTGATCGTACAATTGCCTGAAAGCCTCTGGATCCTTATTTTGCAGCCGTTTGACCCTCTCCTCCATCTGGTCTTTTTCTGTTGATTTTATATAAAGATGCAGCATTCTCTAAAACGTTGCATAGCAGCCAAAGAATTTTATGAAATTTTTAATCGGGATGGATGACCTATCTGAATTAGAACTCAGCTTGGCCCGTAAATGCCGTGATATTTGAACAAAAGGGATACCAGACACCGCTGGATTACAGCATAAAATGCGATCTTAGACCCGTTATGAATATTCCATATCCATTGTAATTTTGAGCATTAAAGACTTCAATATGCAACGATTACCATGGACTTCCAGAACTTTTCATTTTGATTTGCCTGAAGGATGGATTTTTAATATACTCGAAAGACTTGAAGGTACTCATGTACGGATTGAATCCATGATGCAGGGTATTGACGAGCAATTTGCAACACATCGCTTGGGGGGAAAGTGGAGCTTAAAAGACCATATCGGCCATTTAACAGATCTGGAATCCTTGCACGATGGCCGTATAGAAGATTTCCTTAACAGAAAAAATATATTACGTGCAGCAGACATGCAAAATTTAAAAACCAAGCAGGCCGGGCACCAGGAAAAAATGCTTGCCACTTTAATGGAAGAATTCCGGAATGTTCGTCATCATTTTATTCAAAGATTTCGTGCATTGGATGATGAAACCTTGCGCTTTCAATCCTTGCATCCACGGCTACAAGTGCCGATGAAACCAGTAGACATGGCATTTTTTGTAGCTGAACACGACGATCATCATCTGGCCAGCATGCGCGAAATTTTGCTTAATCACATCCAATAAAAATTATTGCATTTCATGAAAATCCTGAAAATTTTGATTCTGCTTGGGCTCTCCGTTTCGTCTTTTTCTCAAATTAGTTTGATGATCGAATGGCCTCCCACACATCCTACAGGTTGCATGCAGCGCATTCTCGCGAAAGATGATTCACTTGGTCAGATCCGCAATTTAGCCTGTACATCCGAAGCACTGCCAATCGTAATCACAAATTATTCCAAAGCGCTTGCGTCGTTAGATTTTAAATATTGTCCGGAAAATTTTACCAGCGCGTTTAACAACCACAGAAATGCCTGGGAGTCGCTCATCCCATTCCTGGAAAAATACGCAGATAAACGGGACGAAATGCATCTGCTTTTCAAAGAAATTGAATCCGGCGAAGATTCCACAATCTTCAAACAAAAGCTCAAAGCGGTATGGGACAGCTGGGCAGAGGTGGAGAAAGCTTTTCAACAGGAATGAGTAAACAGGAATGTTTAGGTTTAACGGGATTTTGACTTTTAGTCCCGATAAAATATATAGAATTATTTCTTTACTAAAATATTATCCAATTTTATCGGGATTTAGGCTTTTAGAAAAAGTAGGCAACTACTTTCCTGGTTTATGGAATTTAAATTATTTTTCGACGATCTAAATGATTTGATCAACACAAACGTAAAGTAAATTTTCAGTGAATTAAAGATTTAATTTTCTAATATTCGCCGAATATCCGCTTTAAGCTTTTCGCTTCTAGCCTTAAGCTCATTTACTCCATCTACCATTAACCAATATCCATTAACCCAATTCATGCAATGGAATCCAGTTTCTTAGCTTAAAGGCGTAAGGCGTAAGACTTAAGGCTTAAGGCTGAAGGCGTAAGGCGTAATCATTATGCATTAACCATCATCAATCATCCATCCACCAACCTATACCCCACGGCTTTCAGGGTGATGATCTGCACATTTGGATCGTTGCGAAAAAACTGGCGAAGCCGGGTAATGTAGACATCCAGATTTCTGGAATTAAAAAAACTATCGTCGCCCCATATTTTATCCAGAATATATTTTCTGTTCACAATTTCGTTTTTTGCACGTGCAAGCTCCGATAACAATTGGGCTTCCCTGTAAGAAATCCTGCGGACTTCGTTTTTATATATCAACTCCAATTTGTCCGGCCAAAATTCATATTGGCCAATTCCAACATACTGACCTGAATTGGACTGCCGACTGTTCGTTAGATTGTACATGTTATTGATCCGGACAATGAGCTCTTCGAGACTAAATGGCTTTTTAATATAGTCGTTGCCGCCTACACCAAAACCTTTAAGTACATCTTGTGTCTGAACTTTTGAAGTAATGAAAATGATGGGGATATCGGGATTGATCGTCCGGAGTTCCTTTGCCAATGCAAAACCGTCTTTGACCGGCAACATCACATCAAAAAGACAGATGTCAGGTTTGAATTGTTCGTAATGCACCATGAGTTCAGCGCCATCCTGAAGATGCAATACCTCGTATGCACGACTTTGCAAAGATTCCCTGACAACTTTTGCTAATGACAATTCATCTTCAACGTAGAGTATTTTCATGATGCGCTATTAGTCTTTGGCAAGGTGAGTAAAAATTCGTTGCCTAGCGGGCTTACATGCAAAGTGATGGAACCCCGAAGCGTTTTCATCAGCTGCGTAACGATATAAAGCCCTAAACCATGTCCTTTGACATCATGGACATCGCCCCTGGGTATTCTGTAAAATTTGTCAAAAATTTTATCCCTGTATTCCGTTTCCAACGGATGGCCATTATCCATTATAGCTATTTTAATGTCAGCATCGCTTTCTGTTAAAGTGACAAGTACTTTTGGATTTTCTGCCTCTACATATTTGATTGCATTGTCGATGAGGTTGTGCAAGGCCATTACAAAAATCTGTTGGTTTATCAGAAAGGTTTCTGAATGCAATTTATTGTCCAAAGTTAACTGAACGCCCCTTTGTGCAGCTCTCAGTTTGAAAGAATCTATGACTTCAGCTACAAGCACTGGTAAGTTTACTTTTTGAAGGTAGAATTGTGATCCATCCATGCCCTGGGAAACGGACAAGACTTTTCAACCAGCGCATTCAATTTCTGATTTTCGGTTTCTGCTATGCGGAAGTACTCCTGCCTTACGGATTCATCCTGTCCCGCCGGAAAATTCTGCAGAGCTTCCAAGGTCACCCCTATGGTGGCAATTGGGGTTTTCAGTTCGTGGGTCATGTTGCGCATAAAATCCTCCTTCATATCAAACAACTCCTGTTTCTTCTGATAGGAGGAGATGATATGGTAAAACGCAAACAACACCGTAAGAAATAACAAAATCGATAATACAATCTCCGGTAACATCTGATTGATTAAGTGTGTTCGGTTGTTGCCCTGGATCAAAAAATACTTTTTACCCGAAAAATTATCCCGATAGACAGACTTTTCATTTTGATGATCAAATGAAGAGTCGGAAGTTAATTCATAATTTATATGAAGTTGTGAATTCTTTAAATTATCCTTGAAAATATTTTCGACCAAACCAATCACCTCCGAAGGTGTGCTCGTCAAACTCGTGTCCAGACAAAAAGAATCGCTTTGAAATTCAATTTTTAAATTCAAAGAATGGTCACCAGGTATTTCTTCGCCTAATGTTTTCAAGACCAAAGCCTCAGAAGTTCGGGCAAGGCCTAACACTCGTTTGTTTGTAACAAAGGTATCTGAAGTCATAAAACTTGCCTGGTGGTTGACAATCCTTAAATTCTTGACCGTCGAATCCTTATGCAACCACGAACTGCCTTTTAATTCGAATATCATTTTGTCGAGCACTTGATTCTCGGCCGTCTTAAAGGCATTTTCCAATAGATATTTGACTTCCCGGCTGAGGTCATTCTTCTCCATTTGGTAGACCGATCTCAAATAAAAAGACAGAAAAGCCGCCAGCAATATCAAACTGATAGCTATCGGTGCATATTGATACCCCATTGATTTTCTGAAAGTCATACTCTTAAATGCAGGCTCTAAAGTACTAAGATAAAGAGAATACAAAAGCCGCATTAACCTTATTTAACCTTAGATGTAATACATTACTAATTTTGAAATTAAATTATTGATCCTCTGCAAAAAACCCAATATATGGCATTTAAATTTAAAAAAATTAAAGTGTATCTAAATTATCACCATTTAGGATTAATTGATGGTTGCACTTCACTATAAAATCAGGGTTCACGCTGATAAAATTAACCTTTTTTAACCTTAGATCAACTTTATTCGATAATTATAATTCACACTCGGGTATGTTAAATACTGTAGATTTTCAAAAAGCGTTACTTTTTCTTAATGCATAACGAGTAACGCATCCAATTCATAATTCTGCCTCATCTTTCTATTTGCTTGATTAAGACATTTCACTAACTTCATTGCAGATATATCAGTGTCTAGGGTTTGGCAACAGAATTATGATGGCAGCAACCATTGAATTCTCAATCTGCATAAAATTATCTCAATATTTGAAAAGCTTTGGTAAATACTTTTCCCTGAACCTCCAATTTAATAAAATAACTACCGTTAATAAATGTTGATGGAACATCAATGAGGTATTGTACATCCTTTTCCAAAGATTGGTATTTGCTCAATAAGACATTTCCAGACATATCGCACAATGAAAGACGGCATCTACTTTGTGTAACATGGCTCAACATGTACAAAAAATTACTCGTTATCGGATTAGGATGAATATCAAATCCCAAAGATTCGATTGAATTTTCCTGATTATTGTTATCAGAGATACCACAACCTGGAATCAGACATCCATCTTTGTCCAGGTGGAGCAACCAGGCCCGAACAACATATTCATCACCATCGGCCAGGTATGCGCTGACTACCAAAGATTGGTAAGGCGTTTCTTTCACCTGAATAAATTTAATCCAGGCTGCACGGGCACTATCCCAGCCTATGGGTTGATATTTTCTTGTCCAAAGCGAATCCCCACTGCCGAAACTTTGTAAAGGACCCCATAATCTGGCTCTACAAAAAGGCTGGTACCAATTCGGGCGCTGGCAATGAATCCACGATCAGCTCCGAGCATTTCCAAATAGTATGTCCAGTGATCAACTTTTTTTTCCCCAGGAAGGGAGTAAGGATACATTGGCGTAAGCTTATATAAAGTATCAAATTCCGGATTTGTATACAATGCGATGGGGATGTAAATTTTAGAATTTATTACAGGATCCCATTCATTGCCCAATACCATAAAGTTTCCCTCTAGATCTCTTTTTACATTATAAACAAGACTTCCAGAGATGCCAATAATTTTTCCAAAGGAATTTAGAAATTGCTTTTTATAAGGCTACCATTTGTGTCATATTTCTTGTAACTTAATCCGACTTTCCCTGTTGGAGAGTTGTTTTTAAAATAAGAAACGACAGAAACTATTTCATAATTTCCGTACTCATCCTTATTGATCCAGCAATGATTTTCAAGGGTGTCGGTCAATTTATCTTCCAGAAGAACGATTTTTACTAACGCGAATGAAGTGTCCATTTCCATAATTCGTTGCTCACGGATACCAGGTCCAGAGGTCAACTGCGCCCAAACCAGTCGATCTTTCACCCAGGTAATTTCATTCAAAATAATATCACCGATCCTAGAGTTTTCCAAATAATGAAAGGGCATCTTGCATCCGTTTAGAATTTTCCCACTACGCATATCCAACCTGGCATAACCTCCCGTACCTTTTAATTGCCCATCCAATGGAAGTGCGTCAAACAAAAAATCATATATACCATTACCTTGGGGATATAAAGAAATCACTTCTCCATAAGGTCGTAATCCGGGAATCAAGGAATCCAATATTTTATTTGCGGAGATCAGATTTCGGAATAGTCAAAAATCCAGGCCATAGGGTCAATGATCATATTCCGACCATCTGAATCCTGTTT
This sequence comes from Saprospiraceae bacterium, assembly GCA_016716185.1. Classification (NCBI taxonomy): domain Bacteria; kingdom Pseudomonadati; phylum Bacteroidota; class Saprospiria; order Saprospirales; family Saprospiraceae; species Saprospiraceae bacterium. Next base: position 116,312 of record JADJWV010000003.1, read on the forward strand.
AGAAACCATATCACCAATGACATAAATATAATTTGAATCAGCATGTACACCTCTGAATCGGGATTGACCCTTCACTGCACCAACATCGGGCAGTATGTTGAAATAATTGAATTGCTGGCCATAAACATTGCTTAGTGTCCAGAAAAACAGCACAACATAGATATATCTTTGCTTCATTGTCGAGGATTATAAGTAAGTTTTAGATAAAGGACTTGCAGCTCACTTAAAGCAATTCAGAATTTAATAATTTTAATAGGTCTATATAAATTTGCGCCGTCACTGAAAATATGAACAAAATAAATTCCTGGCGGGAATGGATGCCCAGAACATAATTTTACATTTCTGCCTGCTTGTTGTTGCATTAATTTTCCATTCAAATCTGTAATCTTGACTTCAAAATTGATTTTTTCGCCGACAGAGGAAATAATTTCAAAGCAATCATAAACCGGATTGGGGACGATAATATATTGCACTTCTGTTTGCTTTTTATCGATTGTATCGCTTCTAGAATACTGATTCAGTTCAACAGGAGGATCAATCCGAATATTGTAATAAATATTGAGAAATGACCTGACCAATGTGGTAAAATTTCCAAAACTCAAACTAGCCAACGAAATTAAATCACCTAAATCTGCTGAATCCAAATGATAAATATCTTTCTCTAGGGCAATTGCCGATTGTATCCAGTTAATGGAAGAAATGAAATTTGCCCTGTCCACCGAATCATCGGTAGTTAACACTAAACCATTTACATACTCGATTAATTGATTAATGCTATCCTTGCTAAATAAGGCAATAAGCTGTCCGTTAATTTCTAATATTTCATCGGCTCTGGACAACCAAATATTAACACTAGTAGAGTCTAATTCTTGGGAATTCTCAAGGGCCAAGAGTACAGCCAATTGCATATCGATTTGAATATTTTCCAATTGTGATTGAATGTATGGCATACTGTCAACTGGCGTCTGGGTAAGTTGTGTCAATAAATCCTGGTATTGTGCATTCAAATTACTCCACCATTCATGATTTTGTGTATCAGAATAAGATTGACTGGTACTGTCACCGTTTCCTGCAATAGAGCTAGGGAAATACATTATAAAGGCAATTCATATTTTCACTTAGAGCTGGACCGCTACCAGAAAATTTACCACCATAAAAAAACGGATCTGGACTACCAGAAGGCTGCCAATGATAATGGTTTATTTTACCAGAAGTGCCATATGCCTCCATTGCCGGTTGTGAGGTAAGAACCAGAGGCTTATTGCCTGAGGAAACTTCTACAGAACCCCACTCCGATTTTATGCGAGTCAGCTTGCCGTTGACAGGATTGGGAGTCTGCTCAAAGATGTTACACATTGCATCCGTCAGACCATGGTCTTGATTGAGATCCATCTTGCTTTCAAAAAATTTATTTTCGAGAAATCTTTGAGCAATGGAAGGATTGTAAATGGAAACATCCTTCCTGAAGTTATTGCCATACCAATTGCCATTACATTTACCCGCTACATCTATCTTACCACCAAACCAATTCCTTTTTGCAGAAATGCTGCCACCTCTGTTTCGAATGCTGATGTGATTAATGTTTGTCCCATCCAAAAATTTAGAATTCTCAATTTGAAGACCCAATAAACCAGCAAGATTTCCACTCATTTCTTTATCTACTCCGTATTTAAATCCTTGAATCGTTGTGACGCTTTTGATTGAAACCCGATTGTTATATGCCTTTATACCTGTTACTTCAGTTGATGACATATTGGTCAAAGTAGATCCTGTTATGTTGACATTGCATCCATTGGCAAGAATCATATTCGGATCAGCCGCTGTTGATGTGTTTGATATCGAGCAAGAGCTTAAATTAATTGAACCGCCATAAAATAAGCCACCAGGACCACCAGCATGAATGGCTAAAGGGTTTAATCTCAAAGTACAATTGCTTAATAAAATACCAAGATGACCCTTTTCAGCCTGGATACCATGATTACTGTATTCAATAACAGAACCTGAAGTGGCCGTTAATGAACCACCTGAAGGATTGTTTGGTCCTCCCGGGTAACTAATGCCGTTGCCTCCTTCAATAAAAATGCCTCCCCAGTTGCCAGACAATTCAGGGCAAGTTGTATTGTTTACTGCTTTTGTCAGGGTGGTGTTGACTAAAGTCAAATGACCATTGGCCGTAATGATAATTCTTTGATTAGCACATAAGTTTTTAACTTCATTTGTCCACGAAATAATATCATCAATTACTATATCAGCGCAAGGTGAATTATTGTTTTGGCCTCCACAGTCTAAAGTGTAACTCATTAAATTTTCTGAGATTTCATTATGCATTGCAGAAAATTGGCAAGGCGTAAATCTGTTCCAACAAGATCGCCGTTCATCCCAAAACATAAAATTATCTATCGGAATATTCCAGGGTCCTGTATTGCCACACTCATCCGGGTAAGTATGAACTGTGTTATTGTAATTACAAAGATCATTGACCCACTGAACTTTATCTGGAACATGATTTCCATCCAAATCCATATTATATGGATCACCTCCTGTATCTTCTATCATATCAGCTAATGTTGCCGAACCTTCCTTGCATTCCCATGTTGCCTTATTATTAAAAGCAGTATTTGCACGGGTGTGATATAAAGACAGTGTGTGTCCCAACTCATGTGTTAACACTTGAGCATCAAAAATTGAAAATACATATTCATTCTTTGAATCAAATTGTCCCCAGGAAAATCCATCCTTGCCATTTCCAGGGTGTTGCTGGTAAAAATATACATTTATAAATTCTTTCTTAAAGTAATAAGGCTCTACTTCGGCTTCAGCTTCACGGGTTCCCGGATCTATGTTGAGTCCTGCTTCCAGATTGTGATCACCCGCACCAGGTATAGAAGCTTTATGGATACATTCATTACTAAATGAAAATTGGATATTGCCCGCGGAAAAATTTAAATTGATTTGGTCGAGTAATTTTTTGAACTCAGTATTAGATGGCGAATTCATAGGCCCATTGGTATTGTTAATCCAATGAAACTTAATTTTTAAGCATTTAGAGGAACCGAGCTCACAGTTTGGGAGGGGAGTAGGGTGAACCGGCATGTAATCATCAGGCATGCCACATTGTGCTGCTGACCTTTGGTTTTCAACAAAACATATTGCAAAAATCATATATATATATATATATATGATTTACAACTACATAAAATTTCAAATTGAAATAATTTAGGAGAAAAATTAATTTTTTTCATGTGCATTAATAATTTTAGTGTGTTAATAAATAATAAAGTGTCAATCAAATATAATATTTAACTACTGGGAAATTATAAAATATATGAGAAATAAAATAATTCCAGTTGCTTTACTTGGCTTAATTTTTGTGATCACATATTACAATTAAGAAGTACTTATCAAACATTTATTCGACATCATCAGAAACTTAAATTGAAAATTTCAATTTCCTTCAATAGCAATCAATCTTTATCAGTTGTAATTTAATTCGCTCAGAAAAAATAATCAAATTACTTTTTTCCAAGAATGCTTGATTCGAACATAAAATGGGTGACGGGTAAGGAATTCAAATCTAATAATTATTTCTGATTGCTTGTATGTTTTTTTATGTTAATTTTTCCACTTCAAGCAAAAGATCAGGGTTTACCCTGATAAAATTAACCTTATTTAACCTTAGATAAACTTTGATTAACCTCGATTTAAAATGTCCGCTTATACATTTGCACCATTATTCAACCCTTTTAATTTTAAAAATATGAAATATCTCGTATCTGTTCTTTGCTTATTACTGTTCTTTACGATCAACAGTCAGCCTCTGACATCCTGAAAAATCACTTACAAAGAAACCATCAAACTAAATCTCGACTTCGGCGAGGAAAATCCTGAACTCAGAAAAATGATCCCATCTTCTCAATCTGCAGACAAGGTCCTTTATTTTACGAACTCTGAATCGCTCTACAAAAACGAAGAAAAACCAAAAGATGTCGATGTCAAACACGAAGAAGATGGAAATTCATTCCAACTGGTCATCAAAGTACCCGAATCTGTTGTTTACGTGAATAAATCCGAAGGAATATTTCTGCAATCGCAGGACCTGATGGGAAAAGAATTTTTAATCAAAGACAAGCCGGAAGTCCCAAAATGGAAAATGACTGGAGAGCAAAAGAAAATTTTAGATTACACTTGTCAAAAAGCCATTTTATTGGATACGGCCAAAAATCTTTCCGTATGGTTCACCAATCAAATTCCCGTATCAACAGGACCGAATGGACTGTCGGGACTTCCCGGGATTATTTTAGGTATCGAACAAGATCAGGGAGACCGCATGACGATTGCAACCCGGGTTGATGCCTTGCCGGAAGGGTTTGTGTTTACCAGACCATCCAAAGGCAAAGTGGTCAACAAATCAGAATTTGAAAAATAAGAGAGGAAAAATGAAAGAAATGGGTGCTGTAAATGGCAAGGGCCCCGGTGTAAAAATGATCATCCGTGAAGAAAGGAATTGACAATCGCTTACACCACAAACATATGAAACACTTATTACTGAGATTGTCAATGAATAAGCTCATAACGGTATCTGCTCTGCTATTTTTATTTGGCGGTACTACCATGGCCCAAAAATTATCGGGCAGAATATTGGATGAAAATAATATTCCGCTTGAATATGCAACGATTATTCTGATGAATGCAGCCGATTCGACCATGGTGGAATTTGCGAATTCGTCCAGAAATGGTTCATTTTCATTAAATCTTTCCAACCATCCCAACCTCATTTTACAACTCACTTATCTGGGATATGAAACACAACATATAAATATTAAAAACACAAATGAAGAATTGCAACTAGGCGATCTCAAACTCAAGCCCGGAACGCAATCACTGGATGTAATCGAAGTAAAAGATTATGCAAGTCCGATGAGCTTTGGCAAAGATACCATCCAGTACAATGCCGCTGCATTCAAAGTTCAACCCGGAGATATGGCTGAGGATTTGTTAAAAAAATTACCCGGCGTGGAAGTGGAAAGGGATGGATCTGTGAAAGCACTGGGTGAGCGTGTTCAAAATGTAATGGTCGATGGAAAAGAGTTTTTTGGAAAAGACACCAAAATTGCAACAAAAAATATCGATGCGGACGCCATCGATAAAGTTCAGGTATTTGACAAAAAATCAGATCAAACTGCATTCACCGGAATTGACGACGGACAACGGGAACGATCCATTAACTTAAAACTTAAAGAAGACAGGAAAGTTGGATATTTTGGTACTGCAGAATTGGCCGGAGGCAGCGATGACCGTTTTAAGGGCAGAGCAAATATAAACTCGGTTTACACCAGCCCTCCGGACTTCCTTCATTGGATTGGCCAACAACGTCAATGAACAAAATTTTTCCATCAATGACTACATCGATTTTATGGGAGGGATTGGCGCCTTGATGGGTGGTAACGGAGGTGGCAGAGTCAGCATCAACCTCGACCAAAATTCCGGATTGCCTTTGGGCTTGAACAACAACCAGGGAATTCAAAAATCATTTGCCGGTGGAGTGAACCTGACTTCAGATTTTTCTTCCAAATCTTCTTTGGAGGCATCTGTTTTTGCCAATCAATTTAAAAACACACTGGATCGTTTTTCTTTCCGGGAAAACCTATTGCCGGAAAACAGATTCATAACAGATGTTGAGGAGGATCAAATTTCAAAAAGTGCTTCCGGGAGTTTTACATTAAAATTCAAAACCAAACCAGATTCCGTAAATCAGGTCGTCGTGAATGCAAATGGTTCATTAGGTACCAACGATTTGAATTCTAACGAACAAAACCAAACGTTGGATACAACACTCACCATGCTTAACAGCAACCACAATCTATTTTCGAACCACGGGAATTTATCAAAAATATCTGTCAATGCGTTTTGGCAAAGAAAGACCGGTAAACCAGGAAGAATTCTGACTTTGAATTCTTCCGTGAATTACTCCAATTCGAATTCCGATGCTTTGCTGAACTCTTATTATGAAACCTTTTACCCTGGCGCCGGTCAGGATACCCTCCTGCAGAATCAAAAGAGGAACAACGACGGACTCTTTTACGATGTGCAAGCTTCCTGGACAGAACCCTTGAATAAAAAACGCTATCTCGAAATTGAATCGGCTTTATCCAACCAAAATTATAATACCAGCAGCGACTATTTTGATCTGGTAAATGCGCAGCCTTTTAAAAATTTCACGCTTTCTCATGCTTACCGCAATGACTTCACGCGCAGACACCTGGGACTGAGTTTCATTGTAAGCAGGGAGAAATACAATTTTACGGTAGGCAGCAACTATCAATTTTCGACTTTAGACGGGACCGTCAAAGAAGAAATTCCTGGAATCAGAAATCATTATTCAGCTTTGTTGCCACAGGCATTTTTTACATACCGGTTTGGTTTGTCTGAACATTTCAATTTTAATTATTTCAGCCAACTCAATGAACCAGACATCATTCGTTTACAACCCGCAGTCAACAACAGCAATCCGCTGGCGATATACACGGGTAATCCAGATCTGAAACCCGAAAAATTTCATGCAGCCAGCATGTCGTATATGCGTTATGATGCCTTCAATTTTACCATGTTATATATTAGTTTACAATCCAACTATGTCTTTGATAAAATAACTGAAAGTCTGAGCCTGGATAGTACGCTCGTTCGACACTACCAGCCGGTCAACATTCAAAACGAATTTACCAATCAAGGCCGGATTGAATACGAAACTCCCATCAGGCCATTGAAAATAAAAGCTAGGGCTGTATTCAAAGGCAATTACAACAGGGGCTTCACGGTGATCAACCAGGTCCATTCAGTTATCAACAGACAAGGATATGGCTACCATTTTTCACTGGAAAACCGGAATAAAGATGTGGTGGACGTTTTGGTTGGATATAAGTACAACACAATAGAATCGAAGTATCGTGCAGATAGATTTACGAATCAATCTTATGAAGATCAGACATATTATGCAATTTTAGGAATCCAGTTCAATGAATATATCCACCTGAAATCATCCATGGATTACATGCTAATCCAAGCTTCGTTTTCTTCAGAAAAAATAAGTTACCCTTTATGGACAGCCAGCTTATCTGCCTATGTAACTAAAAGCAAAAAGCTCAGAGTCAGTTTGAGTTGCTTTGACCTTTTGAACAAAAACAAGGGGATCTCCACCAGGTCTGAGTATAATTACACGGACCTTACGCGTACCAATATCCTGAGCCGTTATTTTTTATTGGGCATCTCTTACAACATCAAGGGGCATCAAAAGAAGGGGGGTATAGAAATCAATATGGGGGGAAATGATTGAGGGGGAGATAAGCTAGAAGCCAAAAGCCTGAAGCTAAAAGCAAGGAAGAATGTTAGTTTATATATAACCATAAATTAACTAACATGTGTTAGTGTACAAATAACAAATAAAGTTGATTTGATTTTATTATTGTATTGCCTAAATCACTTGACTTTTTGTGCAAATCACACAGATTTGGATACTGAATTTTCGAAGTTCATTAAATTTCTGCGAAAATCAGCGTCCTCTGCGGAAAATTCTCTTTCTTTTTTTAATAGTGCGCTTATAGAACTAATTATTTATTTCCATTGAAATTTATTAAATGCATTGCTGATATTCAATTTAACGAATTGGGATTTGATTTAAAATTCTTAATACTACAAATTATTCACTTTTCTGAAAATAGATTTTTCAATTCTTTCACAGTTAAAATTTACCAATATTGCAAGCTTCTTCGCTGACAATTTTAAATAAGTCAATACTTGCATGTGATGAACTGGGGAAAGGCACTCAATTGACTTAATTTTGATAATAACCAAATTCTCTACAAGCAAATCAATTCGAAATCCGATATCCAATTTTACTCCATCATATACCAAAGGCAGAGCTACCTGTTGTTTAACTTCTAGCCCGGATTTCTGAAGCTCATATTGCAAAGCAACTTGATAAACTGATTCCAGTAATCCAGGGCCGAGAGCGCTAAATACTTTATAAATTGCACCTCTTATAATATAAGACAATTCATTTTCAGAATGCATAAGCATTTTAGATTTATTAGATTTGAATCCTAAAACTAGTTGGAAATATTGTATTTTATTTCGTGACTTATCGACTAACGCAAATTTTATATTTAACAATGTCAGATATTTATTAAATGGAATTCTTCCAGATTCTGAACCTTTATTTGGGTTATTTCAGATTATGCAAATCACCGCTTGAACGACCAGAATTTCATTTTCCCAGTCTGGTGGCTGTCGGAAATAAACTTCGGAAAGTCCCCTGCAGATCTCGCAGATTCCGCAGAAGTCTACCTCATTATTCTATTCATCTCCTATTCACGCAATTGTCTTCTGCGGAAATAAACTTCGGAAAGTCCCCCGCAGATCTCGCAGATTCCGCAGAAAAGAAATCAGAAATTATCCTATAGAATTATTCTATTCATCTCCTATTCATCTGCGTAATTTGCGTCTTCTGCGGGAAATAAACCCCCGCAGATCTCGCAGATTCCGCAGAAAAGAAATCAGAAAATATCCTACAGAATTATTCTATTCATCTCCTATTCATCTGCGTAATTTGCGTCTTCTGCGGGAAATGAACTTCGGAAAGTCTCCACGCAGAGCTCGCAGATTTCGCAGAAAAGAAATCAGAAACTATCCTATAGAAATATTCTATTCATCTCCTATTCATCTGCGTAATTTGCGTCCTCTGCGGGAAATAAACTTCGGAAAGTCTCCACGTTTCAAAACGTACACCCATCCCCATTCTTAGTCAGCCATGTTTCTGCAATCTTATAGTTGGGCATGATTTTTTCAACCAGTTTCCAAAATCGATCGGAATGATCCATATGAACCAGGTGAGCCAATTCGTGGATGATGATGTAATCAGTTATGAAATCGGGAGTGAGCAAGAGCCGGGTGGAAAGATTGATATTCTTTTTCGAACTGCAGCTGCCCCAATTACTTGTGTTGTGTTTGAGTCTGATGCCTGCAATTTCTTTTTGAAAAAATCTGCGATTCAATTCATGTACGCGTTCCGAAATTTCTTTGTGAAAGTAATTTCCCAGGATCCTGCTGATGATGCTACTGCAAAGTTTTTGTTTTTGGAAAGCATCAACTCCCAAAGGCAATCGTATGTAAATGACGTAAGCTTTAAGCTGACCCGAAGCTGATTTTTGTTCCATGCCTTCCCTGACGTCGAGAACAAATTCCCGACCTCGCAACTGAATTAGCTGTCCGCTGCGGTAATCCTTAGGAATGTACTTGCTTCGTAGTTTGACATCCGATTTCAGCTTTTTTGAAATCCAATCATGAGCCCATTTCGTGAATTCTTCTTTCTGACTGGTATTGGATAACAGGGGCAAACGCAAAATAGCCTTGTGTTTGGCAAAAGAAACCCTTGCACTTCGCCTTTGTTCATAAACAATTTCAAGTGGCAATTCAAATCCCGGAAAAGAAATTCGTTTGAGTTCGGTTACTACAACAGGTTTAGCCATGAGTTTTTTCAAAATCCTGCATCAGCAAAACAAGTGCCTGAACACTTTCAAGTTCCAATGCATTATATAGTGATGCCCTAAAGCCGCCTACAGAGCGATGGCCTGCCAAACCTACACAGCTTGCTGCTTTACAAAGATCAAAAACATATTTTCATGTTCCGGATTGTGTACTTTGAAGACTACATTCATCCAACTCCGATCTTCCGTCGTTACCGGACAATGGAAACAACTATTCCGGTCGATTTCGCGATACAGCGTTTGTGCTTTTTCTGAATTTCTTTTTTCCATCTTCTCCAATCCCATTTCTTTAACCCATCTCAGGGTGAGCATGGTCACGTAGATTGGAAACACTGGAGGCGTATTGAACATACTTCCATTTTCTGCATGAATTTTATACTGCAGCATGGCGGGCATTTTTCGTTTTACCTTTTCCAGCAAGGCCTTTTTCAATACGACCAGGGTTACACCCGCAGGTCCCAGATTTTTTGTGCGCCTGCGTAAATCAATGAAAATTTAGAAAAATCGAGTCTTCTGCTGAAAATATCGCTTGACATGTCGCAGAATAAGGGAATGGGTGATTCCGGCCATTCGTGATACTGCGTTCCGTAAATGGTATTGTTGGAGGTAATATGCAGATAGTTGGCATCCTTCGGTATCTCAAAATTTTTAGGAATATGCGTGAATTTATCTGCTTCTGAACTGGCCAATATATTTACATTGCCAAATAATTTGGCTTCCTTAATTGCTTTGGTCGACCATACACCGGAATTTACATAACATGCAGTTTCCCCTTCATTCAAAAAATTCATGGGGACCATGTAAAACTGACTGCTGGCGCCTCCCGATAAAAAGAGAACCGTATAATCGTCTCCGAGTCCCATCAATTCGAGTGTCAGTTGACTGGCTTCGTCGATAACAGCCTCAAATTGTTTGCTCCGATGGGATATTTCCAATAAGGATAAACCCATACCGGCAAATTCCTGAATGGCTGCTGCAGCTTGTTCCAAAACAATCTTTGGCAAAATGGCGGGACCGGCGTAAAAATTGTGTTTTTTCAATGGATGCGTGTTTGAATTGCAAAGTTAAGGATTGTAATGGAATTGGGTTTGGGTACTTGAAGGCAAAAGATTTCTGTGAATGAAACGAATAAAAACTGTTCACAGACCTTACCATCCATTTATTTGAAAGTTATCAAAATCATTGAATTCCACTTGGGTAATTTTCTAAAAAGTTGTATAAATTCCATGAGTCAAAATGTGTCTTGGTATTCACTCGTGTAATCGTGGAAATATAACGTGGAAATGAATTGAAAAAACTATTTCGCCTTTCATTTGGTTATTTGTAGGTTCACATCGGGAATCTAGTTTTCCTTTTTAATTATTCATGCCTATCCAACTCATCCATACACTTGAAGGACACCAGTCTGCTATCTATACGATGTCGCCTGGAGCACAAGGCACACTGCTTAGTGCGGGGGGTGATGGCTGGATTGTTTCCTGGGACCCCGAAACGTCAAACAACGGACAACTCCTTGCCAAAACGGATTCGAGGATTTTTTCATTGCATTACCTGGAAGGTAGTAATATGATCATCGCAGGAAGTATGGAAGGGGAATTGTTTTTCATTCCCATGACAAATCCTGATGCAGCGCGCCGATTGAAAGCGCATCGCGCTTCGATATACAAAATCATTGCCATAGGAGAATCCATCGCGAGTATTGGTGGTGATGGAATCATCAGTATTTGGGATCCCGTACGCATTGAACTTTTACATCAGTACCAACTCAGTGCAACGCGTTTGCGATCCATAAGTTATGATCAGGAGTTTTCAAAATTATACATCGGAGATCATGCGGGCGATCTGTATGCAATCGATCTTCCGGGTTTTGAAAAAATTGAAAAACAGACCGCAAGACACAAGTCAGCCGTTTTTTCCCAAATCCTGGATGCATCTCAAAAACGCCTCATTACAGGCGGACTCGATGCTCAGCTAAAAATTTCAAATGGCTTTTCAGACGTCTTTCGCGCACTGGATGCCCATTGGTTTTGCATAAATGATATTTGCATACTCGCCGGAACATCCTGGTTAGCAACAGCCAGCAGGGACAAATCCATCAGGATTTGGGATTCCGAAAAATATGATTTGGTCAAGGAACTTTCCAGACCTAATTTTGCGGCCCACCAGCACTCGGTGAATGCATTGGTTTGGTATCCCGGCCATCATTTACTCTGTTCAGCCAGTGATGATAAAAAAATAATTTGTTGGAAAATTGACTAAATCATGATCCTAAGCGACAATAAAATACTCGAAGCCATAGAAACCGGTGATATCGTCATTGAACCCTTTCGCCCGGAAAACCTGGGTACCAATTCATACGACGTGCACCTCGGAGAAACCCTTGCCGTTTATGATGCGCGCGAGTTGGATGCCAAAACACACAATACCATTTCGTATTTCAAAATTCCTGCCGAAGGATTTGTGCTGCAGCCCGGCACCCTTTACCTCGGTGTCACCGAAGAATACACCGAAACCCATCATGCCGTCCCTTTTCTCGAAGGCAAGTCCAGCGTAGGCAGACTCGGTATCGACATTCATGCAACAGCCGGCAAAGGCGATGTAGGATTTTGCAACAGCTGGACCCTGGAGATCAGTTGCGTTCAACCCGTTCGCATTTATGCAGGTATGCCTATCGGACAATTGATTTATTTTGCCGTAGAAGGTGAAATTGCCAATTATTACAACCGCAAAACGAATGCTAAATACAATCAGCGCACGCATCTACCGGTTGAGAGTATGATGTGGAAGAATACGTTTCGAGGAAAGCTTAAAGCGAAAAGCAAAAAGCGAGAAGCTTAAAGCGAGAAGCTTAAAGCTTAAAGCGAAGAATTTGCATTCTGAATTGAAACTAACAAATGTTAGTAATTCTTCCAAGCAGACAGATAGACTGCTTGACTTCCCGATAAAATGGATTATAATTTTTTCACAATTGATGATCTATTCAATTTTATCGGGATGACTGCTTGACTATAAGACTTACAGACTGCTTACTGTTGACTGCTGACTGCCAACTGCTCACTGCCAACTGCTGACTGCCAACTGCCTACTGCCTACTGCCTACTGCTTACTGCTTACTTCCCCCTCAGTCTCCCGCCTGTTTCCAAATGTATTTCTTCCCATCCCATTGAATGAGGGCACTTGCCGATTCGGATTTCTCGACCCAGATTGCAGTGTTGGAAGTATTTGGAAGATTCGCCTTGTTTGCTGTTGATTTTACGCGGTGGACCTTCCAGATATCGATCCAGTTAAAGTCATCACCTGCGTTGCCGAATTCTTTTCCGGCACCCAGTAAAAAATATTCATTTTTTAAGCCATGCAGAATGAGCAAACCCTTTTTACGACTTCCCTTGTGTTCGACAAATAATACGATATCGCTTTGACGATCCGCGTTAAAATCAGATTCGAGATAAAAGGGATTCATGTCGCTGCATAAAATATAATCCCTGGTTGCCCATTGCTTTTGATAAACCGACAATGCCCAATCGGGAAGTCTTTGCTCCAGCAGCCAGGGATCTGTTGATTTCTCCTGCCCATGTATGGTTATGGGAATCCAAAACCAAATGTATAAGGCCCATCTTCCCCTATTAATAAGTAGTTTGCAGAGCCTTTTGATTGAATTCTTCATAAGGAAATCAGAATAATGAATTACTATTAATCCACAATCAATTTACGCACGACGAGCTGATTATCCAATTGCAAGTGTACAAAATAAAGACCCTTTTGGAGTCCGCTGACAGAAAAAGAATGTGAACTTTTTCCGTCTGTCCGCTCGATTTTTTCCTCCATTAGCTTTTGTCCGGACGCGTTATAAAGAACCAGACTTCCATGATTCGAGAATCCGCCGGTCACATCGAGAATAACCTGGTCGCTGGAAGGATTTGGGTAAATGCTAATGATATATGCAGCCGACTCATTTTCTGTGGCGGTCACTTTGTTCACGATAAAATCGTATTTGAATCCGGCACCAAAGTCGGGTTTAAAGCTCACCATGGGAATCACGTTATTATTCACTCTCCGTTTGATACTAGCATTTCCGCTGCCATAATTCGGAAAATACCAGAAAGACAAACCATCCTGAGCTGCATCATCAACTTCCAGTGTATAGCAACCGTTGGGTAAATTTAAATTTTCCTGAAAGGTCGTTGCCGCGGCAAGATTTTTTTTCTCTACCAATACAGTTCCATTCATGTCTTTGATGCGATAACCATTATCTCCCGCAATGTTATTGGTTCTGATTTCGAAAATGGGATCAAAATCAAAAGAACGCACTAATTTAAAATTGCTGTTCATTGCATTGTTTCCGGGATTTTCATCGTCCATATCATTGACTTTCATCAGCTCCACTCCAAACAATGTAGTTGTTGCATTCGTCCAAAAATCGTAGTGATCCACAGGCAAATCGATAGTTTTGATTTCAAGGGGTTTGATGAGTCCCTGGTATGTATATTCCAAAGATCTTCCGCCTAACACCTGATAGCGAATTTGTATGCTTTGAATGTCCACAGAACCAAAATTCTTAACTTGTATCGCCGGCCGGCTGCATGCCGGGTTAAATCTTTCAAATTCGACGCGACCTGTATTGGGCCTGATCACAGATTCAATACCCGCATCAACCGAATACGCTGGCGCTCCATAACTCACCAGTTGACAAGATACCAGGTAGTTTGCAGCATCCATGTGTGCTCCATTCAAACCGTAATCGATTCGGGCAGTTGTTCCGGGATCCCCTAAAGCTGTGATATCAAATTGGTGCACATCAGATGCTGCACCCGGACACCAACCTGCCCGATCGAAAATCCAGGTACCGCCTTGTGGGTAAATCGGATTGTCTGCACATTCCTTCCACACCGTAAAATCATATTTTTTGAATGCCTTGTTTCCATCAACACGGATGAAGTGACTCCGGCTCACAAACTCGCCATTTTGCTCATGACCGGTAACCGTAGTTCTGATCTTATAAGAACTTGCCTGAGGATGCAGAACTAAATTCCGAGGTTCAAAAACTTCATTGTTGAGAATATTTCCAAAATACCCCCGCTGAAAAGCATAAACGTTTTGAATCTCCAAAACTTCGCGGGCCGGTTTTCCTTTGATGAATTGAAACTTGAGATCCATTTCTTCCTGCCAGGCTCCAAATTCAACACTGATTTTTTTCGAACCTTTCAATACCGGGGCATAATCGGTAATATCAAAAACAAATGTTTTTCCATCTTTGGTAAGATCCAATCCGTTTCCGTATGGCGTTACCAATGACAGCAATTCAAATTTTGCAGGATTGTATCGCTGGTATTTCAAGTCTTCCATCGTGAACACCCCATCTTCAGGAACTACCTTAAAATCTATGGGAGTCCCGTTTTCATCTTTGATGATAAAATCTCCTGCTGGATACACTAAAAATTTATTCTTTACGACAGGTTTTCCATTGACGATCTCGTATTCAGTCACCGGAGTTTTCACAGTGCTGAATTCTTCAAGAGCAGGAATGGTTTCGACCTGAAAACTATTAATGGTTCCTTGAATAAAAGTTGTTACGGGTCTTGTAGGCAAGTCCTGAAATCCGCTAACGATATTGCGTCCCTTCTCGACATACCAATTCAAATCGGTTTGCCCAGAAATATGAACAGGATTGGGCGACAAATCGCGAATTTGACCGGGATCAGCATCATTCAAGGGAAAATAATATTGAAGTGCACTAAGATGGGGATGCATTGGATTCGATGGATCGAACATATAATTCCGGATGTTCATCGAATCCAGTTCTTTGTTCCATATTGCAAAATGAGAAAGCCTTCCATAATAAAATGTCTGATCGTTGATATTGGAAGCCAGTTTCATTATATCTATAGAAATCGCTTTCTTTTTCCCTGTACCCGAATGCCATAAAATTCCGTTCTTGAATATTTGCATCACTCCGGTGCTTGTATTTTTTGTAAAAGCCCAATGCGTCCACTGACCTTCAAAATCTTTGGTAGCAGCGGCTTTTTCAATGCGATCGTAACCGTTACCATCATTTCCGCAATCCCAGTAAATGGAACCATTCCCCCAGGGCAAGTGCACATTGACCTGTCTGTTATTAGCCTGATCTGTTCCTTCCAATACGGTCGTGTTCACCGGCAAAATTTCGGCATCTCCGTATGCCCAAAATGCTATGGTAACCTCATTTGAAATGGTTTTTAATTTCTGATTGTCTATTGGATATCCCGGACTTCCAAAAGGAAACAAACTATGGCTTGTTATATTCGAGCCAAGACTCATATCAGGTGAAGTATGCGCTCTGAGATCCCATTCACTTGTAGTATTTGACGCATTCCAACTTACTTCAACCAGCAAACTGGAATTGCCATCCCAGGTAAAGCTGTTGTAAAACATCAGAGTTTGCAGCCCCGCATTGGTTATAGGAGTATTGAGAAAGTAAACTTCGGTCATGTTATCGAGATCAAATCCCGTTGCCCGAATAGAACCAGCTCTGGTGTTCTTCATTTTAATTTTTAAAAAAGACAATTCGCCCGGAGTTTTAGCAAAATTCCATCGTAAGCCATGAATTTTTCCAGCTTTCAGATTCGCATTAGACAATTCAGCAGCTGTAAACAAATAGTAAAACTTTCCCGGTTCACTTTTAAATTGCAATAGCTTGTCATCTGGACCTATGGTTCCATTCACTTCATTTGACAATGCACTGTAAATTCCCTTTTTCTGATAATAAGAAATGCAATTACTGGTGGGTTGATTCGCATAATAAAATTCAGAGCCATTGAAATTCGGAATCACGTATCTCCGTTGAATTTGCAGAACTGAATCCTTTCTCAAGGTATCTGTGACAAATGTATTGCAACTGTAGTCCCATTCACCACAACCAACGCCTCCATTCCCCACCTGGGCATTTTTACACCGGATATTGTAGATAAGATTGATTCGTTCTATGTCTGATCCCTGCAGGTCCTGAAACTGGTACCAACCTTCTCTGCCAGCAGAATCCCAGGTAAGGGTCTGGATGGTTATGGTATCCTGGGCAAAGGCTGAATCAGCATACAGGAATAGAATAAAAAACATTTTCAATAATCCGAATTTCTTGTTCATATGATATAGATTGCTTTTACTTAGGAATACTATTTCTAATTTTTTGATTTTTAGACTTTTAGGCCATTAGGGGAACAAAAAGCAAAAAACTCAAAGCTTTCCAATTTATAAGCTAACGAATGTTAGTTTAACAACATCCTTCATCCTTCAACTAACCTCCCTCAACTATCATCC
Source organism: Saprospiraceae bacterium (assembly GCA_016716185.1). Taxonomy (NCBI): domain Bacteria; kingdom Pseudomonadati; phylum Bacteroidota; class Saprospiria; order Saprospirales; family Saprospiraceae; species Saprospiraceae bacterium. The sequence goes on from JADJWV010000003.1 coordinate 133,141, forward strand.
ATCAACTACTCATCTACCATGCATCCTCCATTATCCCTCCTCTATCGTACTTCTTCCAATTTGCCTTTTAAATAAATCGCCGTTATGGATTCTTTTGCTTCATTAATTCCCTCCGGCGGACCCTGATACAATAATCTGCCTCCGTATTTGCCACCGCCGGGTCCGAGGTCGATTAGCCAGTCCACGGTTTTAAGAACATCCATATTGTGCTCAATAACCAAAACCGTATGGCCTTTTTCGACCAGAGCATGCAATGCAAATAACAACTTGCGGATGTCATCAAAATGCAGTCCAGTTGTAGGCTCGTCAAATATAAAAAAAATATGCTCACTGGTGTTTTCTAATCCAAGATAATATGCCAGTTTAAGCCTTTGCGCCTCACCTCCAGACAGGGTAGATGAAGATTGACCCAATTTCAGATAATTGAGACCCACATCCTGCAAGGGCCTAAGTTTTTTTACAATATCCTTTTTGTCTGAAAAAAAACTCAAAGCTTCCTCCACACTCATTTCGAGTATTTCGAAAATATTCTTCTCCTTGTATTTCACTTCAAGGATCTCATTGGTGAATCTTTTTCCATTGCAATCTTCACACAACAATGCCACATCGGCAAGAAACTGCATTTCCACAATGATCTCTCCTTCCCCTTTGCAAGTTTCGCAACGGCCACCCTCCACATTGAACGAAAAATGTTTGGGTTGGTATCCTCTTAGTTTGGAAAGACTTTGCTGGCGGAAAATATCTCTGATCTCGTCGTATGCTTTGACATAGGTCGCTGGATTGCTTCTGGATGAACGTCCCAATGCCTGCTGATTGACCATTTCGATCTGACTGATCCTTTTTACATCGCCATCAAGGACACCAATACTCAAATTTTCCTGACCTTCTCCCTGAATTGCATGCTGCAACAAAGGATGCAGAACATGTTTGATCAAAGTAGTTTTTCCGGAACCAGAAACTCCCGAAACACCAATCATACTTCTCAAAGGAAAACTGACATCCAGATCTTGAAGATTGTGAAGCGAAACCTGCCGCAAGTTGATTTTGTCCTGCGGAATTTTTCTGCGTAATGGTATAGGTATGGTTTTGAGTCCGCAGAGATACGCGGATGTCAAATGATCAGCACCGGATTTTAAAAATTGTTCGTAGGTGCCATTGAAAACGACATTTCCACCGTGAATACCAGCACCGGGCCCAATATCGAGAATTTCATCTGCACGGCGTATTACTTCTTCTTCGTGTTCGATGACGATTACTGTATTTCCCAGGTTCTTTAAATGTAAAAGTGCAGAAACCAGTTTAGAAGTATCTCTGGGATGCAATCCAACACTGGGTTCGTCGAGTATGTACAGCGATGAAGTCAAATTTGAACCAAGGGTTCTTGTCAAATGGATTCGCTGGGTTTCGCCTCCACTCAAGGTTGAAGCAAGCCTATCCAGATTCAGATAGGACAATCCAATATGATTTAATACTTCGAGTCTGTTGATGATTTCCGGAAGCAATCTTTTTCCCAGTTCGCGTTCGTAATCACTCAATTGCAGCGGATCCGTACCAAAGAATTTCTTTTTGAGCAGCTTTAAGTTTTTTATAGGGAATATGTAAGGGAAAACCAATAGACTCAGCAATTTTAAATAGGGGAGTCAGCCATTCGCTGCTTTTTTCACCCTTCCAGCAAACGATAGCATCTTCATAAATGCTTTTATTTTGATTGGGAATAACCTTATTTTCATCAATCCCGATGATCCTTCCATAACCCTCGCATACCGGACAAGCCCCGTAGGGATTGTTGTAATTGAAAAACTGCGGTGAGGGCTCCAAAAATGTAATGCCATCGAGCTCGAACCGATTTGAAAAGGAAACAATTTGATCTTCATTGATGATCAGTTTACAATTGCCATGACTTTCAGCAAACCCGGTGAGAATGGAATCGGCTACCCGTTTTTCAAAATCCTCATCCATTTGCTGGGTTTTGAAGCGATCTACGACCACACAACAGTCTTTCAGTGTTTTATCGTCGAGCTTTTTTCGCAAAATTGTGGCATCTAAACTCTTTAAAGCGTCCTCGATAAGCAAGAGCTGTTTCTTAAAATAGATCCTGGTAAATCCTTTTTGAAGCAGGATGTTCAATTCCTGTAGAAAACTTCTTTCCGGGTACTCCTGTTGCAGCGAAAAAGATATATATACTTTGGTATCGGCTGGAAGTAATTTAATGGCATCGACCACATCTCTCACTTCGTGTTTTTTAACCTCCTGTCCGCTCACCGGGAGAATATGTTTTCCCAAGGCGGGCATAGAGTAGCCTGAGAAAATCGTATATTTCCGTAAGGGAACCTACCGTAGATCTGGCATTAGAAGAACCCACCCGTTGTTCAATCGCGATGGCGGGGCAGAGACCTTTGATGTAATCGACATCGGGTTTTTTCATCCGGTTGAGAAACTGTCTGGCATAAGCCGACAAACTCTCCACATATCTCCTTTGTCCTTCAGCATATAAGGTGTCTATGATCAGAGATGATTTTCCAGAACCTGATACCCCGGTAACCACAATTAAACGGTTTTTAGCCAAAGAGACGTCTACATTCCTCAGGTTATTGGAGCGTGCTCCTTTGATTTCGATCGTGTTTTGGGTTTTATGCAAAGTGTTCATTGAAGTAAGAGAGTGCAAAAAGAATGATTTTTCAAGATCTGAAGAAATAATTGATAAAATTCCTTGTTATTGGCACTTTTTTTGATATTTTTACTTAGGAAACAGCGTATTTAGCGGTTAAAATTTCGTTAAATGAAAATTTTCAAACAGCAAAACGGGTTCCTGTTGTATCTTTAGACCGTAATTCAATTGTAAACAACAATAAAAGCCTATAGATTAGAACTTCTACACTTTATTAAAAACTAAATAATAAGGGTATGCAAGTAACTAATCTTTCTGATCAGGCGCTGATCGAGCAGTATCTTTTAGGCAATGAGTCTGCTTTTGCAGAATTACTCAACAGGCATCAGCAAAAAATTTACACTTCTATTTATTTATTTGTAAAAGACCGCGAGCAGGCCGAAGATCTGTTTCAGGATGTCTTTATCAAAATCATTGACACCTTAAAACGAGGTGGTTATAACCACGAAGGTAAATTTTCACAATGGGCCATCCGTATTGCATATAACATGTGCGTAGACCAGTTTCGCCGTAACAAACGGCGCACTAAGGTGAGTGGAAATGACGAATTCGATATTTTCGACGTACTTGAACTTCCCGATGAAAATCGCGAAGATCAGATGATCCGGTCTGAAATGCATACCAGGATCAGGTCCCTGGTGGATATGCTTCCAGAAGAACAGCGCGAGGTGGTCATTTTAAGGCATTATGCGGATCTCAGCTTTAAAGAAATATCGCAATTGACACGCGTTAGCATCAATACAGCACTTGGGCGCATGCGCTATGCACTCATCAACATCCGCAAAATGATGGAGGAGCGTTCAGTTGTTCTGCAGTAAAATCATTAGGAAAACCTTAACGAAAACCAAAAACCATTTGGCTTTTTGGCGCGTTTAAGATATAAATGAGAGTTTTTTAGGCTTCGTTTAAAATCGGGATTTGTTTTCCCACAGGGATTAGGGGGGCCGCATCAACGATGCGGCCTTTTTTTATTTACATTTTAAGTGCAGCCAATCCATACAATTTCCTACTTCCCATTAAATTTGCAGCCACCTGTCGTAAAAACAGGTGTTAGAAATCTGGCATCATAGCTCAGCTGGTAGAGCAACGCATTCGTAATGCCTGGGTCCGCATTTCGAGTCTGCGTGGTGGCTCATATATGGATTGTGGAGTTGAAAATAGGATAATAACTTATAAGCCGTTCAAAGTACATTGTACAACTCCCCCAAACAAAACACACTCACACTCAAACCCATGCTGGATTCCACACTCACACTCACACTCAAACCCATGCTGGATTCCACACTCACACTCAAACCCATGCTGAATTCCACACCCACACTCACACCCACACACATGCTGAATTCCACACCCACACTCACACACACACCCATGCTGAATTCCACACCCACACTCACACACACACCCATGCTGAATTCCACACCCACACCCACACTCACACCCATGCTGGATTCCACACTCACACCCACACCCATGCTGAATTCGGGATGTAGCGCAGTCTGGTAGCGCGCTTCGTTCGGGACGAAGAGGCCGCTGGTTCGAATCCAGTCATCCCGACTTACGGAATGTTTGAGGTTTCGAAGTTTCGAAGTTTCGAGGTTTCGAGGTTTCGAGGTTTCGGCTTTTAGGCTTTTAGGCTTTTAGGCTTTTAGGCTTTTAGGCTTTTAGGCTTTTAGGCTTTTAGGCTTTTAGGGAATTCGGCTCCATGAAAAATGTTTAATTTTAATTCCATTATGATATAAAATGAACGAACGATTGTTAGTTTTACAATCGAACACTTGAAAAGTCGTCCCGCCGAAAAGTCGAAATTTCGAAACACCGAAAAACCCCCTCCCTCTCCCCTCAATCATCCTCCTTCCTTCCCTGTCCAATTATTTAATCCCGCATAATAAATTAAACTCCATCCCGAGGATCCTTTCGCAAATCTTCGAATCATCATGAGCTGGTATTTTTTCTCGGTAATCCGTTCTTCGATCAAAATATCAGCAAGTAGATGAAACTGACTCGCATACAATTTTGGATCGAATTTGCGATGCATGATCCATTGATCTGCAGTGTAATAAAAATCATCGTAGTTTTTTTCTTCTGGATCCGCTCCATCAGGCAATCCTTTTAAAGGAAAATTTATATGAGACATTTGAAATAAACTATCGTTGTGAAACGCTTCGTAAAATTCAACGAAATCATTTGGCAACTGGAGACCGCCGTCTTGTTTTTTATGGGTGTTGGATTTACAGGACCACAACACCAGAAATCCAAATAAAATAAAAATGCCCGGATTAAATTTCCAAAGCCATTGCACTGACATATTTTTCATTTTTTTCATACCAAATTTGAAATGACTTCACCATTCCCGATAAATGTAAAAAAGCTTTTTTAGAATAAGCCTGTTCGGCATCCACATCCAATTCAATCTGCTCTGAAAAAATGATGCCTTTATTTCCATGTGCCTTGTAAACAGCTTCTTTAATCGACCATGCAGCGCACAAATCCTTTGTATTCATCATTCCAGCTTGCTGAATTTTTTTCTGTTCAGCTTCCGACAAAAAACGTTTTGAGATCGAAGTTATTTTATCCCGATAAGCCTGAAGATCAAATCCAACAGGGTGAATAGACATTGCCAATCCCGTCCACTGTGCAGAATGGGAAATGGACAAATGCTTTTGGGAATCTCTGATAAATAACTTACCGGTTTCATTCTTAAATAAATGAGCATCGTTTTTACCGGTGCAGCTGAATATCAAATAACGGGAAGCCAGGTATTCTATTCTACGAAGGGGGTGAATGGTCGTCAACCATTTTATCAACCGCTCATCCCAATCCATTGCATTCAGAAAAAAAGCATCGTCTTCTTCGATGGACCAGATATACAATTCCGATTGGCCTTCCGGGCATTTGCTTTCAATTAATGGCATTCTGACTTGAAATTAGCTTTTGCCCCATTGGAATGAAGCCGTATCGATTCCCGCCAATTCCAGTGCGCGGTTGCTCACGGTTAGCGCGAGTTCATCCATAGTCTGAGGTTTTGAATAAAATGAAGGAATCGCCGGACAAATAATTGCTCCTGCCAAAGTTAGCTGCCTCATGTTTTCTATATGAATGAGATGAAGGGGAGTTTCCCTCAAAACGAGGATTAGCTTTTTTCTTTCTTTCAACATCACATCGGCCGAGCGCGTCATCAGGTCGTCTGATACTCCATTTGCGATCCTGCCCATCAATCCAGCTGAACAGGGACAAATGATCATGGCATCAAATTTTCCGGAACCCGAGGCAAAACCGGCCGAAAAATCTTTGTTGTCAAATATCTTAAACGTAAAATCCATGGGGTCTACCTCGGGATTTTCAAGTCTCCAGTTTTGCATTGCATTGCCGGTGAAAACAAGCTGTATCTCGTGTTCTTTTTGAAGCATGAGTTTTTGCAACATGACTTTAGCATACAACGACCCGCTTGCACCACCAACTCCAATAACAATCCTCATGACCTGATCTTATTTTGTTTATTCACTAGTAACATTCGTCTTTTAGATTGGTTGCAACTTCGGTTGTATCCAATCCTGGAAGCATTTGTGCGAAATAAGCCTGTTTTAATCCTGTACTTCCAATTTTCTTTTTGAGTTCTGCATTTCCGGTATCTTTTCCAGGATTTCGGCTACCACAAAAATACTTCCTGTAACCAGGAGAAAGTCATCGGGCCCAAGATTTTTGGATGCTTGAACAAAACCTCTTCTGACGGATTTGAAATGTTTTCCCGATAAACCATATTCCTTAGCACTACTCATGAGCAACCCAGAATCCAAGGCGCGTGGAATTTTAGCCTGCACAAAATAATACTGCGCTTCTATCGGCAGCTGCCTCAGGATCCTGGACAGATCTTTATCTTTTACAAAGCCACACACGATGTGCAATTTTTTATAAGGGATCTGGCTAACTTGCCTTATTAAAAAATTCAAGCCATCTTCATTGTGTGCACTTTCACAAACCACAAGTGGATGTTCAGAAAGAATTTGCCAACGGCCTATCATATAGGTAAGATGGCTAACTTCTTCTAATGCTCTCTGAACGGACTGCGTCTGAAGCTGAATTACTTGTTGCTGATGCAGAAGATGAAGGGCTGCCAATACAGTCCTGATATTCTCTGCCTGGTAGATCCCATTTAATGGAGCTTGAATATTGTATTGCTGCTTATTCAGATTAAATATGATTTGCGATAAACCATATCCATCGAATACAGCACTGAATTCAGGTACAAGTTCATCCGGGTAATATAAGCCAGCATTCATTTCAGCTGCTTTTTCTTCAAAGACCTGGAAGCATTCTTCTTGTCTCCTTCCGACAAGGACGGCTGTTTTGGATTTAATGATACCTGCCTTCTCTTTTGCAATTTTTTGGATCGTGTTACCCAGCAAATCGCTATGATCCCAACTGATGTTGGTGATGATACTCAATTCCGGATGAATGATATTGGTCGAATCCAACCTTCCTCCGAGTCCGGTTTCAATAACAGCAATATCAACTTTCTCATCTCTGAAATAACAGAAAGCCATGGCGACCGTCATCTCAAAAAATGATGGCTTTATTCGTTCGAGCAAATCTCTATTTGTTTCAATGAAATTGGCAACATATTTTTTTGGAACAAAGACTCCATTGATTTTTATACGTTCTCTGAAATCGCAATAATGCGGCGAAGTGTATAAGCCAGTTTTAAAGCCATGAGTTTGGAAAGCAGCAGCCAACATATGCGATACACTTCCTTTGCCGTTGGTACCGGCGATGTGGATGGATTTGAATTGCTGCTGGGGATGTCCCATCGCTTCACATAAATCACGAATGTTGGTCAGATCCTTCTTGATGGCTGAGGCCCCCTGCCTGTGAAACATCGGCAATGCATCAAACATGTATTGTATGGCCTCCCCGTACTTCATTGGATCCTTCCAAACTTATTCTTTCGTTTTAAACAATTGTTTCAAGAACATTTGACGGGATGTCTCGAATATAACAAAGTAATTTCCCGGTACAAGTTCCGACAGATCCAGTTCAGTTTGCTGCAGGAATGATAGTGATTTTATCAGTCGTCCATGGGAATCGACCAATTTTAACTTCAGCTCCTCTGTCAAATTGGTTTTAATAAAGCATTGATCATGTCCCGGAACAGGATTGGGATAAATCCAAACATAAGGATCTCTGCTATCCTGTTGAATTTGTTTGTTATTTACCACCAGCGTATCATTCCACGATTTGGTCACCAGAAACTGTGCTTCGGTTTGGACATTGGCATTTTCAAAATTCACAGAACCATTTGGAGAAGGATTGATTCCGCTGGCATTATTAACAAATTCCCAAAGGCTGGTGTCTGCGTTGGGAACTCTTTTAAACAAGAGATAATCTGCAGCAGGTGAATTCGCAGATACCCATCCGATCTTATCAAATTCGATGTTTTTAAACGGAGTAAAAGTGCTGTTGCTTCCATAATTATGCAGGATCCAATAACTGGGACTGCCCGGATAGTTGTTGGGCTTAAAATACATTTCCGGAATAAAATTGATTCGGGTAACGCAAAGTTCACCGTTGGGAAAAATTCCGATGTCGGTCGTTTCGACATTTAAATTGGTATTACCGAATTGATAAATGCCTGCTCCACGAATGTCCAGGCGATGACTGTATCCCGGTCCCACTGGAACCGTCGATAGTTCTCTGATGGCGGTTGCATTTAAGGAAGCATGCGAAACTCCCTTCCGATCTAAAATCCTTCCCTGATCTTCATTAAATTGAAAATAATGGATCAATCCGCTGTCTCCGCTATGCGTCCTGGTAAGATGCATAATTTCTCTGATTTCATTTTGAGTTAGTGCCCGGTTGTAAATACATACTTCATCGATCAAACCTTTAAACAAACGGTCTCCTCCATTTAAATCGGCCCCTATTGAAATAGGGCTAACGAACGAGTGTTCGTTAATTGAAACGTTGTGCCTGTAGGCTACTCCATTTTTATAAATGGTAATTCCCGTAGGTTCGGCAACCAAAGCAAGATGGGTCCATTCGTTTGGCATGAGTCTGGCCTGTGAGTTCCAATTGTAGCCTCCACTATTCCAGTGGTAACGGAGGTCGCCATTGTTGAGGACACTCAGCCCGGCTGCCTGACTGTTACTCCTGCAAAAAAGAATGCCTGCCCAATTATTCTGATCTCCCGCAGATTTAACCCAGGCCATCATCGTTAACCGGTTCGTAGATTTATCCAAAGACGGCACCTGGGCATACCCTTGAGAACCATCCAAAAACAAAGCATTCCCTGGCAGACTATCCATCTCACATGCATCGCCGGCAAATACTGTCAAACTGTCTGTATAAATTCCTGTTGGGCTTTTGATGTGCATGATCACATTTTTATAACCCTTAGAATTAAAAACAATCTTAGGGGTTCGGGTATCCAGCCCGATCGCGTAGGCAGCATCTTCAACAGTCCAGTTCCATGAAACACCGGCATGATGTAATACCGAATGGTCATCGAAATAAAAAGTATCGCGAAGACAATTGGATTGCAATTTATCTGCCATGATCTTTGGAAGCACACTGGAGTTTTCGAACAATTCAGTTTCCCAAACTCCAAATCCCCAACATCCGTTTCTTAGTTTTCCGTCTCTGTAAAAAGGTTTCAAGCGGTTGGTTTCTGCACTTAAAGGCAATCCTGTAGAAAATGGTTGCCAATCCTGCATGGCATTGTTGCGATAAAAAACACCGCGGTTTGTTCCGAGATAAATGCCACCGTCTGTGCCGGAAGCATGCAAGACATCTGAAATCCTTACGTCATTTAGAATTGCGGTTGTCAAATTGATCCAGGATGCTCCGCCATCGGTGGTCTTATATATTTTTCGACCATTGGATCCATAGGTCACAGCCACCCATAATATTTTTGGATCCCCGGCACTCAGCGACATCTTGACGCGATCGTTATTATTGGGCAGAGGTAAAGCCGTTAATTTTTTCCAACTGAATCCACCATCTTCACTTTTCCACATCGCGTCATCGGTGCCGTCCCATTGGCTGCAATACATGACCAAGGGATGACTTCTGGAAATTTCAATTTCGTATACTTTATGATCTGCATTTCCCGGAAATGTATGGAGCAGTTGAAAAGTACTGCCACCATCTTCACTTTTCCAGATTTTATTCTCGTTGCCCAGAAAAATAATGTTCCAGCAATTGGGATGCCAGAGCATCTGACTGTTTGCATAATAGGCATAAGATTCATTTGGAAACAATCCTACCGGAAAATAACGGACACCCTGCATCAAATTTCCATTTAAGGAATAACCGCCTATATCTGAAAAATACGTTTTTCTTCCGGGACCGGGATTCACGTAACCTGTTGGAGATTCCGCGCCTCCCATCCGGTAAAATGTTTGTGATGGAAAATTTTCATTCCAGGCCATATTTCCATTGTGATATCTTCCACCCACCAGAATATCGTCATTCCAACCCGAATCAAATCCCCACAAATCTGCACCTGAAATGCCATCCATTCGTGCTTCCATACTGATGCCAAAATTGCTGGAATAATTAAGGCCGCCATCGCTTCCAATCCACAAATCATTTCCTACAGCCTCCAGGCATTGAATATCGGGATGACTCCAGGACAATCCTCCCACATAACTTCCGAGCGCAGTCCAGGTTTTTCCACCGTCTATACTTTTAAACCAGGAGGTGCCCCCGGCTATCAGTTCATTTTCGTTTTGAGGATTTACGATGATCGCCATATCGTAAAAACCCTGATCAAATCCGTCTGTACCATTGTGTGCCATCAGATTGGTGTGGGCAGGAATGCTGTATGTTCCCCCGATGGCATTGTTCGGGTTGGTATTATTCCATGAAGTGCCACCGTCTGCACTTACAAACACACCTACATATCCATTTAGAGTGCCTCCTTGTCCGCAGAGATACGCATATAATTTTTGCGAATTATCAGGACAAATTGCAATGATCGCACCTGTAACTTGTGTTCCAGCAGCTGGAACATACCAATTGATCGTATTGGAATTCCAATTTAAACCTCCATTAGTGGAAGTCATGAATTCAGTTGAACTCCCCATTTGACGAATGCAGTAAAAGATATCCGGATTGTCAACATTCACTTTGAGCGTCCAGCATAATTCTGTCCATTTTTTATTCCAGGTTTTGCCCCCGTCTTCACTAAATAACAAACCTTTATTTCCTGCGGCAAAAATGATCTGTGGTTTTTGGCTGTGGATTTCAAAATCATAACAATTCAAGCCATTTTCAGTATACACCGTCGACCAGGATAAACCCCCATCAGTAGATTTAATGATCTTACCGGAAGTTGAAGCAAAAACGGTGTCGGGATTATCCGGATGAATGACTATAGCATTAAAGGAACCATGCAAAACGTCCCGGGTAGTCAGAGCCCAATTCAAACCTTTATCAATTGTTTTCCAGATTCCGCCTGACTCACCTCCGGCATAGAGGATGTTCGGATCAGATTTAGAAATATCCAGACAGTAAATATTGGTTTGCCAGGTCACTTTGGTCTGTCCATCAGTATGAAAAGTTTTGGCAGGGCCCATGAATTTCCAATCGGGGGCGTTCCTGAGCCTGTTTTCCAATGGCATTCGAAGTTGTCTTGTAATTTTTTCTTCGCGTTCGAGTTCGATGACTGATTTTTCTTTTGCAAATCCTTCATTGTCCATATGCCCTCTCGCCCAGGACATCCACCTTTTGTAATATTGGCTAAAGCGGTCTTTTTTGAAGGGATGTGTTTTAAAATATTCCCTGTAAGACTTTTCTACTTCAAATACATTTGGGATTTCTTTATGAATCAACTGAATATAGTCCGGGGCATCAATAACACCAAATAATGGCTCAGGTTTAACCTGTGTAAATGCAGTTTGAAGCCAAAATGATAATATAACCAATGCGAAAAATGATCTCATAAGCTCTATAAATTAAAATACCTGGCAAAATTAGGAGAATAATTGGAGATCGGATGCATGGATAGGTCCTGGTGCTTTTGTCCATGAACTTCCTTCAATCCGGTTATTCTTATTTTTCTTCAACAATTCCTTAAAAGAATCGAGACTCAACAGTGTTGCTCCCATTGAAGTGAGATGAGGTGTGTCCTGTTGACAGTCGATGAATTCATAATTTCGATTCAGCAGTTCGATACATAAACCAGTCAAAGCAATTTTTGAAGCATTGCTCTCTTTAAAAAACATTGATTCGCCACAAAACATTTTTCCGATGCCCAAACCATACAATCCACCCACCAGTTGTTCATTATTCCAAATTTCCACTGAATGTGCGATCCCCTTGTTATGCAATTCCAGATATGCATGGATGATATCCTCATGAATCCAACTCCCACCAGATTGTCCGGACCTGTGTACCGTTTTACATTGAAGCATCACATCCAGGAAAGCCCAATCGATGCTGTATTGAAAAATATTTTTTTTAATAAGCAAGGATAAACTTTTTGAAATTTTGAGTTTTTCAGGATACAAAACCAGGCGTGGTACCGGTCCAAACCACATAACAGGTTCATCCGCATGATACCAGGGAAACATGCCATTGGAATAGCGCACCAGGATTTCCTCGAATTGCAAACTACCGCCGATAAATAATAATTCATTAACCAGTCCGCTGCCCAGCTCCGGAAGAAAGTAGTTTTTTTCGTGGAGTATGTATTCACACGGGATCACAAAATAAATGTTAGATTTTTGGTAACTATGGATAGTTTTTACAAATGCCTTTAATTTATTAATTATCAAACAAAAGTAAAAATATATTCTATTCTCCTTCAGGCGAAAGTCTTTGATTTGTGCCAAAAATGGAAACTTAAACGATAAACCAACAAAATAAATTCTAATTTTTGTATGAAAGCAAGATCCAGCAATCAAACCAACCAAAGATCATGATTTGGGCTACATGCAAGGCTTGTTTTCGTAAATTAATAAATATAAAAAGGCTACAAATTAAAAAAGGGCGTAGCCCTGATATCTTCGTAACACAAATCACGAACCAATCATAAAGGGCGTAGCCCAGATATCTTCGTAACACAAATCACGAACCAATCATAAAGGGCGTAGCCCAGATATCTTCGTAAAACAAATCATGAACCAATCATAAGGGGCGTAGCCCTCTAATCTTCGTAAAACAAATCACGAGCCAATCATCAGGGGCGTAGCCCTCTAATCTTCGTAAAACAAATCACGAGCCAATCATCAGGGGCGTAGCCCTCTAATCTTCGTAACACAAACAATGAACCAATCATCAGGGGCGTTGCCCTGATATCTTCGTAACACAAACCACGAACCAATCATAAAGGGCTTAGCCCTGATATCTTCGTAACACAAATCATGAACCAATCATAAAGGGCGTAGCCCTGATATCTTCGTAACACAAATAATGAACCAATCATAAAGGGCGTAGCCCTGATATCTTCGTAACACAAAACACGAACCAATCATAAAGGGCGTAGCCCTCTAATCTTCGTAACACAAATAATGAACCAATCATAAAGGGCGTAGCCCTGATATCTTCGTAACACAAATCACGAACCAATCATAAAGGGCGTAGCCCTCTAATCTTCGTAACACAAATCACGAACCAATCATAAGGGGCGTAGCCCTGATATCTTCGCAACGCAAACCACGAACCAATCATAAAGGGCATAGCCCTGGTATCTTCAATATGACAAATGCATTCAATCAAGAAAAAGCCTGTTTACATAAATTTATGAGAAGAAAAATGCATAATAAATAAAAACAAGGGCGTAGCCCTCATATCTTCGTAAAACAATACAATAACCAACAATAAGGGGCGTAGCCCTGATATATAATTATGGCAAATACATATACCCAATTATACATTCAATTTGTTTTTGTGGTCAAAGGCCGAGAAAATCTAATTCTTGAATCGTTTCGAGACGAATTGGAAAAAGTGATGTGTGGAATCATCACCAATTATAAATGTAAAACCTATGCTATCTATGCAAACCCCGATCATACCCATATTCTTGTGGGCATGCACCCAACCATTTCAACATCAAAATTAATGGAGCAAGTTAAATCAGGTTCCTCCAAATGGATAAATGATAAAAACCTAATCCACAAAAGATTTAGTTGGCAAGATGGATTTGGGGCTTTTACCTATTCCAAATCACATATTGACAGCGTGGTAAAATATATTTTGAACCAACCAGCGCACCATAAAAAGCAAACATTCAAGGATGAATATTTAAAGCTGCTTGATAAATATGAGGTAGATTATAACCCAAAATATGTATTTGAATGGTTGCATCAGTAAAATGTCAGGGCTAACGCCCCTTCAGAAAATTGGTTGTTAAATTATTGCTACAAAGATTTTAGGGCTACGCCCCTGAAATGATCCCAGATTATCAATATCTCAATTCTAATGCAATGTATAGGAAAAGTGATTTTTAAGATTCATTAAATAAACCATTATTTTAAGATTGAGATTCAAGTGTTTACTTTTGTTCAATTGATTTAGTTGTTTAAAAATGTCTAAAAAGTTGATGCTAAGGAATCAAGGCAATCCTGAAATCAAACCAACCAAGGTTCATGGATTGGGCTACTTGTGAAACGTGTTTTCATAAATCAATGATTATAAATTGGGCCACAAATTAAAAAACGGCGTAGCCCTCTAATCTTCGTAACACAAATAACGAACTAATCATCAGGGGCGTAGCCCTCTAATCTTCGTAAAACAAATCACGAACTAATCATCAGGGGCGTAGCCCTCTAATCTTCGTAAAACAAATCACGAACCAATCATCAGGGGCGTAGCCCTGATATCTTCGTAACACAAATCACGAACCAATCATCAGGGGCGTAGCCCTCTAATCTTCGTAACACAAATCACGAACCAATCATCAAGAGCGTAGCCCTGGTATCTTCGTAACACAAATAACGAACTAATCATCAGGGGCGTAGCCCTCTAATCTTCGTAAAACAAATCACGAACTAATCATCAGGGGCGTAGCCCTCTAATCTTCGTAAAACAAATCACGAACCAATCATCAGGGGCTTAGCCCTCTAATCTTCGTAACACAAATAAAGAACCAATCATCAGGGGCGTAGCCCTCTAATCTTCGTAAAACAAATCACGAACTAATCATCAGGGGCGTAGCCCTCTAATCTTCGTAAAACAAATCACGAACCAATCATCAGGGGCGTAGCCCTCTAATCTTCGTAACACAAATCACGAACCAATCATCAGGGGCGTAGCCCTCTAATCTTCGTAAAACAAATCACGAACCAATCATCAGGGGCGTAGCCCTGGTATCTTCGTTACACAAATCACGAACCAATCATCAAGAGCGTAGCCCTGGTATCTTGGTTACACAAATCACGAACCAATCACCAGGGGCGTAGCCCTGGTATCTTCGTTACACAAATCACAAACCAATCATCAGGGGCGTAGCCCTCTAATCTTTGTAAAACAAATAAAGAACCAATCACCAGGGGCGTAGCCCTGGTATTTTCGTTACACAAATCACGAGCCAATCATCAGGGGCGTAGCCCTCTAATCTTCGTAACGCAAATAAAGAACCAATCATCAGGGGCGTAGCCCTCTAATCTTCGTAACACAAATCACGAACCAATCACCAGGGGCGTAGCCCTCTAATCTTCGTAACACATCAGCCATCACAGGGGAGCCCTCAATCTTGTAACACAAATCACGAACCAATCATCAGGGGCGTAGCCCTGATATCTTCGTAAAACAAATCACGAGCCAATCATCAGGGGCGTAGCCCTGATATCTTTATTAAGATAGATGGATTCTTTGATGGCACAAGACGGACTTGTATAGTAAGGCTGGAATACTTGAGTGAGCAAAGTGGGTTAAGTCCTTACCATTATTATTGCCCAAAAAAAATTTGCTAACCAAACGACAATAATACAACTAACAATTGTTAGCTTGATAAAATTGAACTAAATTAAAAAGTAAATTATTGGCCAAATCACTCAAGCTGTTTCCAAGCTTGACGCAAATACATCCTATACCTTGATCGTCTCAATCACCGCAGAGAGACCTCGTTCACACAAGGCATCTTTCATCGGTAACAGGATTTGAATACTGGCTGTTTTGACAACGGCTTTTCCTTTAAAGTGAACAATGAGCGAGAGCTGCTCAGCTTGTTCAAAACTGTGTTTGCATACTTCCATCAGACATTGGATGACCCAGTCGAAGGTATTAACATCATCGTTGATCACGATGAGTTCTGCAACTTCTCCTGTATATTCTTCCAACAGGACTTCATCTTCTAGGGCTTCCCAGCTACCCGGATTTGTTTGTGGCATCATTGAATCAGTTGAGATTATTCAATAGTTTATTCACAGCGTCGAAGTTAGGTAAACTTCCGGCATTTTCCAAAATTTCCTGATAACGAAGCATTCCTTCCCCGTCAATCACAAAAGCGGCCCTTTTGGAAACCCCCTTCAAACCAAATGCAAACTCCTCGTAAAGACAATCATAAGCTTTGGAAACATGCTTGTTGAAATCGGAGAGTAAAAGAAAAGGCAAGTTCAACTCTTCCCTGTATTTATTTAATGCATAGGGCGAATCCACTGAAATCCCCAGGATCTGTGCTTTCGACTGTGTGTAAAATTGCATGTGATCCCTTATTTCACATAATTCTTTTGTGCAGGTCCCGGTAAAAGCAAAAGGAAAAAATAACAAAACAACATTATTTCCTGAAAAATCAGATAAACGGACTTCCTTCTTCTCGTTGGAAATGAGGGTAAAACCCGGTGCTTTTTCGCCAATTCTTAAACTATGCATGTGTTGCTGTGAAAGCGGGCACAAAAATAGATATTTGTGTCAATTTACAAAATGAATATCAACGATCGGCAAAAAGCCATATTAAATCTGCATCTGGCCGTATTTCTTTTCGGATTTACGGGCATTCTGGGAAAAATTATCCTGCTTCCCGCTTTAACCCTGATCTGGTGGAGGGCATTGTTGAGTTGGGTATTTATGTTGCCGAATCTCAAACAGGATGGAGGCCTGAAAGCCCTCAGCAGGAGAAGCCTGATCATTTTTCTGGGTATTGGTATCGTGGTTTGCATTCACTGGATGTGTTTTTATGGCTCCATCAAACTTTCAAATTCTTCCATTGCAATGATCTGTCTGGCATTTATTCCAGTATTCACGGCCGTTTTTGAAAGTATTTTCAACAAAAAACCCCTGGACCGGCTTGATCTTTTCATCGGATTAATAACGATTCCGGCTATGTGGATGATCGTTCAGAACATAGATCTTGGATACAGATTAGGTTTTTTGGTTGGAATCCTTGCCGCATTTTTCTCGGCAATCTTTGCCAGCCTGAACAAGAAATATATTTCCCTGGCTACTCCCATCCAGATTTCATGGCTTGAGTTGTTTGCAGTATGGCTGATGCTCAGCATATTACTCCCTTTTTTATACTTCTTTCAACCAAATCTGAAATTCATGCCCGACTTTTCTGATCTCTTTTATCTGATCATCCTGTCTTTTTTATGCACTGTTGTGGCTTATGTTCTGGCACTCAAATCATTACATCATTTAAGTGCATTTTCGGCCATGCTGGCTTTCAATCTGGAGCCGGTTTATGGAATAGTACTCGCGATAGCGATCTTCAACGAACACAAAGAATTTAATTTGTATTTTTACCTGGGTGTTTTACTTTTGCTTTCGAGTGTTTTTTTACACCCCATATTACAAAAAAAGCTGAGTTCTAAAAATTTGCCGGTTTCCAATTAAACAAAATCGAGTTTTAGTAAACCCGTAACAGTATATTTACGTTAACTATTAACCAACAAAAAAAATATTTATGCCTTTTACACTCCCCGATCTTCCTTATCCACATCAGGCGCTCGAACCACATTTTGATACGCGTACGATGGAAATTCATCATGGCAAACACCATGCTGCATATACCAACAATCTCAACAACGCAATCAAAGACACAGCTCTGGATTCAATGACCATCGAAGAGATCCTGAAAAATCTCGATATGAACAATATGGTGGTAAGAAACAACGGTGGAGGATATTATAACCATTGCTTGTTTTGGGAGTGCTTGTCTCCGCACGGCGGTGGAGAACCTAAAGATGAGCTGGCAGCAGCTATTCAAACGAGTTTTGGAAGTTTTGAAGCTTTTAAGGAAAAATTCTCAGCAGCTGCAATGAGCCGGTTTGGATCTGGTTGGGCCTGGCTTTGCGTTCTACCGGGAGGTGGTCTCGATATTTGTTCTACGCCCAATCAGGATAACCCTTTAATGCCATCTACGGGCTGCGGAGGAAATCCCTTACTTGGATTAGACGTTTGGGAACATGCCTATTATTTATTGTATCAAAACAGAAGAGCGGAATTTATCGCTGCATTTTTTAATGTAGTCAATTGGGAATTTGCAGAAAAACGCTACCTGCGTTTGCGTTAATTCATTATTTCTTTAGTAATATGATTCAAGAAAGCACAGTCATAGAATTATGCTGTGCCGATATTCATGCAGTTCAGACAGCAGAGATCTGCAATATCCCTGCAATTGAATTGTGTATGGATTTAGATTGTGGCGGCCTCACACCCAGCAATGCCATGCTTCATCTGTCCCGAAGAATATTTAGCGGTGAATTGGGCATGTTGATCCGCCCTCGCAAAGGAAATTTTCATTACAGCACTTTAGAAAAAGCGCTTATGCTCGATGAAATTTCCAGAGGGCTCGATGCCGGTGTTGATGCCATTGTCATAGGTGCTTTGTGCGAAGACGGTACCCTCGATCAAAATTTCATGGAACAAATCGTTCGAACGTCCATGGGTGCAACATTGGTTTTTCACAGAGCGATCGACACGACTCCTCATGTTGAAGAAATTATTTTTCAGCTGGCAGATTACCAATTTGACCGGGTGCTTAGTTCCGGTGGAAAACATACAGCTGCTGAAGGATCTGAAAATTTAAAAAAATGGAACCAGATCCTAAACCAGCAAATCGAATGGGTTGCCGGTGGAAAAATAGATGCCGGCAATGTAAAGCAAATATTACAAGAGAGCGGTTGCAGGAGAATACATTGTGCGTTGAGGAGTTCCGGTGATTTCACAGAAAGCGTCTTGGATTTAGGCGTGCCGGATGCGCTCGATTTAAATAAATTAAAAGCGCTGTTGAAAATTTTGGGGAATGGATGAGAAGGGATATTGGGAAGGAGCGGCGACTTTTAGGCTTTTAGGCATTTAGGCTTTTAGGCTTTTAGGCTTTTAGGCCCGATAAAATAAAGCTAACTTTTTCTTTACTAAAATATTATGCAATTTTATCGGGATTTAGGCTTTTAGGCTTTTAGGCTTTTAGGCTTTTAGGCTTTTAGGCTTTTAGGCTTTTAGGCTTTTAGGCTTTTAGGCTTTTAGGCTTTTAGGCTTTTAGGCTTTTAGGCTTTTAGGCTTTTAGGCTTTTAGGCTTTTAGGCTTTTAGGCTTTTAGGCTTTTAGGTAAATCCAATGTTAAAACTTAAAGTTCCTGTAAATTAAAATTTTTTTGAAATTTCAGCTGAACGAACTCTCTTCTTTGAGCTTTGAGTTTTATGCTTCCGGCTGTAAGCCTGATCCGCATTTTATCTTTTGGTCTTCCGCCTTTTTTCAGTAAACGCTTTTTTCAACAACTTTTGAATATTTTCATCCGGTTCCAACTGATCCATTTGTTGCATGACCCATGGATACCTGAAAGAAACATAATTAGACAGCGGTTTGACCTTATACCTTTTCGGATTGGGTAAACTTGCTGCAATCATAGCAGCTTGTTCGCGGCTCAGGTCCTTTGCATCTGTATTAAAATAAGCCCGCGATGCCGCCTGTATGCCAAAAACGCCTTTACCCATTTCAGCACAGTTGAGATACATTTCGAGGATTCTTTTTTTTGACCAGAGCAATTCAATCATCAGGGTAAAATATACTTCCAGTCCTTTTCGAATCCAGGATCTTCCCTGCCAAAGAAAAACGTTTTTTGCCACCTGCTGGGAGATGGTTGATGCACCCCTCATGCGCTTTGGTTTTTTCTTGTTGTGTTCGAGTGCTTTTTCAATGCTTTCAAAATCAAATCCATTGTGCTCCAAAAAGATCTGATCTTCGGATCCGATAACAGCAAGAGCTGCATGAGGCGAAATATTCCTGAAGCTCACATAATCCCGGTGGCAGCCTTGTCCGGAAAAAATGCTGGCAAGTTGAGTGGTGGTAACCGGTGGAAAAACGAGGATCAGCATCAATAGGTACAACCAATGCGCAGCAACCACCAGGCCTGCCCAGAAGAATGTTTTCGTATACCAGGCCCAGGATTTGTACCTGTGGTAAAATCCTAGAATGGACATCCCAAGTTTCTTTCTAAACTCTATCATGTTTGGCTCTGCCAAATTTATGTATGTTTGGCAAATATTTCAATGCTATGGTCTGGCTTTTCAGAATTCTTGTTTTTTTTATAGCCTGTTTTTTCATCCTTCCCTGGTTTCAGGTAGAAGATCCATTCAGGTCCCTGGCTTTGCGCTTTTTTTCGCGTCCTGCCACTGCCTGGATGTACCAGCACGATTGCAAACCCGACCGCGTGTATTTATTTGAGTATTATGTGGATTACACACTCTACCAACAACG
Organism: Saprospiraceae bacterium; assembly: GCA_016716185.1. NCBI lineage: Bacteria > Pseudomonadati > Bacteroidota > Saprospiria > Saprospirales > Saprospiraceae > Saprospiraceae bacterium. The sequence continues at coordinate 153,445 of JADJWV010000003.1, forward strand.
TTATGACGGATACATTGAAAGTCTCGATCACAAAATCCCCGAAAACCTGCGTTGTTCAGGCCCATTGAGTTCAAAAGTGGAAATGCCCATCCGCTTTTTTCCCTATTTCAGATACTGGAGCGAACCGGAAGATGCCATAAGGCCTTCGTTGATTCTTTTTATCATGCTGAACGGGGTAAAATTCGGTTCGGTATTTTTGCTGGTGCTTACGTTTGTAAGGAGGAAGGGAGAGAAAGCTTAAAGCACAAAGCTGAAAGCTAAAAGTTATTTTGATGTATCCTTTGAACTAACTTTTGTTAGTTTGATTATTATATTTAGGGGACTTCTAAATATTCATAAAAATACCTATCTTTTGGGAAAAATTCTATATGGCCAAAATCATTACACCAAAGCAACAACTTGAGCTATTTGAGTGGGATGCGCTTGTTGAAAAACTTCGTTCTTTTGATAAAGATCCATTAGCTAAGCTTAACGATTACATCAGATTTGAATATTTTCGAAAGGAGCTGGAAAAAATTGTTAAAAGAACGGGAGAAGGTCCCGGCAGGCCATCTTATGATGTAGTGATGATGTTCAAGTTATTAATTGTTCAAAGAATATATGATTTAAGTGATGAATCAATGGAATTCCAAATAGCAGACCGGACAAGTTTTAAATTATTTTTAGGAATACGAGGAACGGATCAGATTCCTGACGCAAGAACAATCTGGTCGTTCAAGAATGAATTGAGTTTAAAGAAGGCGGATAAAAGGTTATTCAAAAAACTGGATCAACTATTACACCAGAATAGGGTAATAATAAATAAGGGTAGTATTGTAGATGCTCATATTGTAGAAAGCGAAATTAACCGCAATAGTAAAGAGGATAATGACTTAATAAAGAATGGGCAAATACCACAAGAATGGGAGGACAACCCAAATATTGGAAGACAAAAAGATTCCGATGCCCGCTGGGTAAAGCACCATAATCGCAAAGCCTACGGCTATAAAGATCATGTGAAGATCGATAAAAACACCAAACTGATTACCAACTATGAAATAACCCCTGCGAATGTTTATGATGGTGAAATGACGGATGTATTGATAGAAAAACGGGATAAAGGAAAACGCTTATATGGAGATTCGGCAAGCTGGGATTTCCGAGAACGAATCCGGAAGAAAGGGATGATACCTTGTATAAATCAGAAAGGAAGAAGAAACCGTCCATTAAACGACAGGGAGCAAGACAGAAATACGAACTTATCAAGAACACGTGCACGAGTTGAACATGTATTTGGTTGTATCACCACGATGTTTGGAAAAATGAAATTACGATGCATAGGTAAAGTAAGATCTTCTTTTCAAATTGGACTGACAAACATAACATATAATTTATTCCGGATTATCCAACTAAAAAGAAAAGTAGCATGGGCATAGTGTGCCCGGAACTGAAAAATCACAAATAAATTCACGAAATTGTTGAAAACCGGATCGAAATTGTTGAAAAACCTTGCTTGCAAAAGCTCCATTGTAGCCTTTGAAGTTTAAATGAATATCATTTGAACAAATGAAACGAACTTTTTTAATAAATAGAAGTCCCCTTTATATTATAATAGAAATATTTTATATTAACAGCGATTTGTCGTCTTCCTTTTCGCTTTAAGCTTCAAGCTTTTCGCTTATTCATCGGATGAAACTGCAAAATCGTTTCCCTCAGATAATGCAGATCCAGATGGGTATATATTTCTGTAGTAGTAATGCTTTCATGACCCAGCATTTCTTGTACGGCCCTGAGATTGGCACCGCCTTCGACCAGGTGTGTAGCAAAAGAATGTCGAAAGGTATGCGGACTCACATCTTTCTGAATACCGGCACGCGCCACATTGAGTTTTACGATATTAAATATGCTGACCCTCGATAATTTTTTTCCAAACCTGTTGAGAAACAGGAAATCCTGATGAGACCTGGCAATAGCAATTTTATTGCGTTCGTTGTTTGTGTAATATTCAATTTGTTTGAGCGCCTGAAGGCCAATCGGAACCAGTCTTTCCTTATTGCCTTTTCCAATTACTTTGACAAATCCTTCTTCCTTGTAAACATTGGATAACAACAAATCCGTCAACTCACTCACTCGCAAACCACAGGCATAAAGCGTTTCGAGGATGGCCCTGTCGCGGTGTCCAAATTCTTTGCTTAAATCAACTACAGCAAAAATTTTATCGATTTCTTCAACCCGCAATACATCAGGCAGCTTTCTGATCCACTTGGGACCTTCGATGAGTTCGGTAGGATCATCCTGGATGCAATTTTCAATCAACAGGTATTTATAAAATGCCTTGATGCCGGAAAGGATTCTGGCTTGAGAGGTTTCCGTAAAACCAAAATTATGGATCCAGTTTAAAAATAATTCAATTTGCCCGGTTTGAATCAGAGATGGAGAAAGCCCATTTAAATTTTCTTCGCAATACTGTTTCAGTTTTTCAACATCCCGCAAATAAGCTTGTATAGAATGGCCTGACAATGATTTTTCGAGTTGCAGATACTGATGAAAGCCCGATAATGCCGATTGCCAATCCATGAGGTAAATATAAGCCGGAGATCCTGGCCACAAGCTCTGATGTAAAAGACTTATTTTTGCCTTTTAAGCAACATAATTTATTTATAATGTCTTATCGCGAATATGCTCAAAACCTCGATCTTCAAGATAACTTAGCAGCATTCAGAGACCGGTTTCACATTCCTAAAACAATAGAGGGCAAAGATTGCATTTACTTGTGTGGCAATTCATTAGGGCTACAATCGAAAGGAATCCGTGGAATCGTTGAACAAGAGTTGGCTGATTGGGAGAAATTCGGTGTTCACGGCCACCACGATGCCAAGCAACCCTGGTACCGGTATCATGAATTCCTGACGGAACCCATGGCTGAGATCATTGGGGCAAAACCTCTTGAGACCGTTGTCATGAATACCCTGACGGTCAATGTGCATCTGATGCTGGTCTCTTTTTACCGTCCGAATGCAAAACGAAACAAAATTCTTATTGAATACAGCAGTTTTCCTTCTGATCGTTATGCGGTTGAATCGCAGATCAGATTTCACGGCTATGACCCTAAAGAATCTTTGATCATCTTGGAACCCGAAGAAGGAACAGATTATGTGAGTCAAACTCAGATCTCCCGGATTTTCGAAAAACACGGCGAACAAATCGCACTCGCACTGATCGGTTCTGTAAATTACTACACGGGGCAGGCTTACCCTTTGAAATACTTAACCGGCCTGGCGCATCAATACGGTTGTAAAATTGGATTTGACCTGGCGCATGGTGCCGGAAATTTATTGTTAAATCTGCACGACGACGGACCGGATTTTGCAGTCTGGTGCGGCTATAAATATTTGAACGGTGGGCCTGGATCATTGGCCGGTTGTTTTGTCCACGAGCGGCATGCACAGGACCAGAATTTGCCCAGATTTGCGGGTTGGTGGGGTCACGATAAATCCAAACGATTTTTGATGCAGCCAAAATTTGAAGTCATGCCGGGAGCAGAAGGCTGGCAATTGAGCAATCCGCCTATTTTACCCATGGCTTGTTTGCTGGAATCTCTTCTGATCTTCAAAGAGGCGGGGATGCAGTCCATCAGAAAAAAGAACCTGACGATGGGGACTCTTCTTATTCAATGGATACACGAATTGAATCATCCCAATATTGAGATTCTGACTCCGGAAAATTCTGATGAAAGGGGAGCACAATTGTCTATTCGTTTGAAGAATGCCGATAAATCTATCTTTAACAAAATTAGCGATAAAGGAATCATTGCCGACTGGCGCGAACCCGATGTAATCAGAATCGCTCCGGTTGCTCTCTACAACAGTTATTCCGATGTTGCAAGTTTTATGGACATTTTTAAAAGCGTTTTGTATGAAAAGGGATGAACATAAAATTCTGATCGCCGGCAGCGGACTGGTAGGCAGTTTAACAGCACTCCGCTTACTACAGCTTGGATTTGATGTCGAGCTTTTTGAATCGCGTTCAGATATGCGTCGAACGGATATCAGTGCAGGCCGCTCGATCAATCTTGCTCTTTCACACAGAGGTATACGGGCACTGGAACTATGTGGACTGGGACCTGAAATGATGTCCAATGCTATTGCCATGCACGGCAGAATGATCCATGGTCTTGACGGGAGCTTACAATTTCAGGAATACAGTACGAGAAAAGGAGAACACATCAATTCAATCAGCCGCCGGAGCCTCAATGTCGTGATCATGGATGCCATTGAAAAAATAAAGCCGGATTGCATTCATTTCAATCACAGGTTGGTTGGCATCGGTAAATACTCCGATGAATATTTTTTCGAAAACGATCAAAAAGAAATCATCAGCAGAAAAGATTCAATCCTGATCGGAGCTGATGGAGCTGGCTCTGCTGCGAGGAAATGGATGCTGGACCAGACTCCGCATTTTCATTTTGACTACAGCCAGCGTTACCAAAATTATGGATACAAAGAACTGACCATTCCACCCGGTGCCAACGGCGAATTTGTCATCGAAAAAAATGCATTGCACATCTGGCCCAGGGGGCACTTCATGATGATTGCGCTGCCCAATCCAGATGCCACTTACACGGCCACTTTGTTCCTACCTTACCATGGAAACGAGAGTTTTGACCGTTTACAATCAAACGAACAGTTGTTAGCATTTTACCACACTTATTTCCAGGATGCATTACCACTCATACCTGAACTGAATCGCGAATTTTTTGAACACCCTACGGGGTATTTGTATACTGTAAAATGCTTTCCCTGGAATTATCAGGATAAAATTCTGCTCATCGGCGACGCAGCACATGCAATCATACCTTTCTACGGACAGGGAATGAATTGTGGATTCGAAGATGTTTTTATTTTAGATCAGTTAATAGCGCAACATACAGATTGGCTGGAGTTGTTTTCTGCTTTTTCCAAAGCCAGAAAGCAAAATGGAGACGCCATTGCAGATCTCGCAGAAGATAATTTCATCGAAATGCGCGACAAAGTTGCAGATCCCGTATTTCAACGCAAACGCAAACTGGAAATACTCCTGGAGAAATCCTTTCCCGAATATTATTCCAAATATGCTTTGGTTACTTTCAGGCCCGACATCAGCTATTACGATGCCATGATCCAGGGAAGGAAACAAGATGATCTGCTTATGGAAATCTGCAGTAAGGAAACACAAGAATGGAATGAGGCGGAATTGAGGGCTGTTTATGATCGAATTGTAAAAGGGTGATGGGGAGAAGGATTGGGAGAATAGCTGGTAGGCTGGTAGGCTTGGAGGCTTGGAGGCTTGTAGGCTTGTAGGCTGGTAGGCTGGTAGGCTTGGAGGAAATGTGACTGCGCGAAAAAGGTTTAACTTTTAGGTCATTCTTTTTCAATACTAACGTCCATTAGTTGCATCATCTACCAACGAACAACTATCAGCTGCCAACTGATTACTGAATACTGAATACTGACTACTGACTACTCACTTATCCTGTTTTGCAAAAACCTTTTTCAGCAGATCGGATGTGCGTGCGGATAAATTGTGGCGTATGTCTTTTTCTTCTTCTTCGATTTTTTTGAAGAGTCCGTCGAGTGCTTTTTGGGTGACGTGATCCGACATATCCGGATTGGCTTTTTTGACGAAAGGAATTTGATTGTACTGGGTCACTGCTGAATTCCACAATTGCAGTGCACCTACTTTGCTCATGGATTCATCGATTACAGGTTTGAAGGCGTTGTATAATGCTGTTCGCGTAGTGCGATTTAAATACATCGTAGCGGCATTGTCCTCTCCTTTCAAAATATTCAATGCATCTGCAATCGTCATCTGCTTGATGGCATCGATAAAAATGGGTTTGGCTTTAATGGCTGCATCTTCAGCCGCGCGATTCAATTTTTCGATGACATCGTCTTCAATGCTATTGAATCCTGGTATCACGCGCAATTTGTTGCAGACCTGCTTGGCATCCTCCGGTAATGCGATTTTGTAGATACTTTTAAAATAGCCGTCTTTTTGAGAGAGCAAATCGGAGCCATTGACGGCTCCTTTGGTCAAAGCTTCTTTAAGACCAGAGGCGATGTCATCGTTACTCAAATCGATTCCGGTAACTTTTTTAAATAACTTATCAAATTGGGCATTGCAGGATTGAAAAAGCAAGGCCATTGGGATCAGCAATAATATAGATCTCATGTTGTTTTCCTTTAGAACAACAAAACTAAGTGCCTCCATGCATTCCTTTGGTTAAATCTTTGTGAAAACCCTCCATCCTGACTTTCAACAATTTGCATTGGGGTGAATAAAATCCCCATTTTTAAATACATATCATTGTATTTTTACCGCTTTGTTTCGCGAAATAAAGCCTGAACATCCATGCCACCACCTAATGACCACCACAAATTAAGTCTCGGCGGTTTACTTATAACACTTGGGATCATTTTTGGAGACATCGGAACATCTCCGCTGTATGTGATGCAAGCCATCACCAAAGGAAAAGTCATTTCTCCCGAACTCGTTTTAGGAGGGGTGTCCTGTGTTTTATGGACCCTTATCATCCTTACGACGATCAAATACATTTATCTGGCACTTAATGCAGACAATAAAGGCGAAGGTGGAATTTTTGCCCTTTATGCCAAAGTAAGGCGTTACAATTCCAGTTGGGTCATATATCCGGCCATTATTGGGTGTGCCACCCTGATTGCAGATGGTTTTATCACCCCACCCATCTCTATTTCTGCAGCCGTGGAAGGACTCACCATCATGTTTCCGGGCATTCGAACCGTTCCCATTGTGATAGGCATCATTATAGCCATTTTCACCTTTCAGCAGGCTGGAACGCAAGCTGTTGGAAAGGCATTTGGCCCCATTATGCTGATCTGGTTCAGCATGTTAGGAACTCTGGGAGTCATCCAAATCTTCGGCCACACAGAAGTTTTAGCAGCTTTCAATCCAAAATATGCCATTGAACTTTTAACCCATTACCCACAAGGATTTTGGTTGTTAGGAGCGGTATTTCTATGTACAACGGGAGCTGAGGCCCTATATTCAGATCTGGGACATTGCGGCAAACAAAATATTCGGGTGAGTTGGTCTTTTGTGTTGGTTTGTCTGCTATTAAATTATTTCGGACAGGCAGCATGGTTGCTGGATAATCTCAACGGACAAAAAATCACCTCTTCCACGCGCATTTTCTACGAGCTCATGCCAGGCTGGTTTCTTCCATTTGGCATCGCTATCGCTACAGCGGCAACGATCATCGCCAGTCAAGCTTTGATCAGCGGAGTATTTACACTGGTCAATGAAGCCATGAAACTGCACCTTTGGTTCAGAATGCGGGTAAACTATCCATCCAAATTCAAAGGCCAGGTCTATATACCTTCGATCAACTGGTTTCTGATGTTTGGCTGTATCGCTGTGCAACTCATTTTTCAAACCGCTGAAGCCATGGAGGCTGCTTACGGTTTGGCCATCACCATCGATATGTTGATGACGACATTATTGCTGAGTTATTTTTACAAAATCAAATCGCATAAAACATGGCTGGGCCTTGCCTTGCTGATATTCTATTTATGTTTTGAAACGACCTTCCTGATCTCTAATTTTGACAAACTACTGCATGGCGGATGGTTCACACTCATTTTAACCGTCGTTTTTGCCATCGTTGTCTTTGTCCATTACAACGCACAAAAAATTAGAAATAAACATACCCGATTTGTCCCATTGAACGATTATGTACCGGTGCTCAAAGATGTGATTGCAGATGAATCGATTTCTAAAGAATCCAGCCACCTGGTTTACCTCAGTATGTCTGAGAGCAAAAATCTGATCGATTCGAATATCATGTACTCCATCTTGCGGAAGAAACCCAAACGCGCTGATGTGTATTGGTTTGTGCACGTGGCCATTGTGGATGATCCTTATTCAAAAAGTTTTCATGTAGACACGATTGTGCCAGGCCAGATTTTCTTCGTCCATTTAAAATTCGGATTTAAGGTTCAACACCGGGTCAACTCCATGTTCCATGAAATCGTCGAACAAATGGTAGCGAGTGGTGAAGTAAGTATTAAAAGCACCTATCCTTCAATCCGCAAACATAATATTGACTCTGATTTTAAATTTATCCTATTGCACACACGGGTTTCCGCAGACACAGAACTCACGGGCTTCGAACAATGGGTCGTCCGCACTTATCGCATGCTCAAGAAATTCAGCCTACCCGCCGTTGAGGATTTCGGATTGGAAATGTCAAATGTTGAAGAGGAATTGGTGCCGATTCTGGTTGGACCTAAGGCGGAGATCCATTTGCATAGGGAAATGTAAGGGGAAGTGGGCAGTGGGAAGTTGGCAGTGGGAAGTTGGCAGTTGGCAGTTGGCAGTCTCAAGTTGGTAGATGTTAGTTGCTAGTTGCTAGTTGCTAGTTGTTAGTTGCTAGTTGTTAGTTGCTAGTTGTTAGTTGCTAGTTGTTAGTTGTTAGTTGCTAGTTGTTAGTTGCTAGTTGCTAGTTGCTAGTTGTTAGTTGTTAGTTGTTAGTTGTTAGTTGTTAGTTAATGTAACTAACGTACGTTAGTAATTAAAATAGTGGTCATAAAGTTAAACCTTTTCACAAATTCGCATGACCCTAAAAGCCTAAATCCCGATAAAATTGCATAATATTTTAGTAAAGAAAAAGTTAGCTTTATTTTATCGGGACTAAAAGCCTAAAAGCCTAAAAGCCTAAATGCCTCCTCCCCTACCAAAATTTTTTATTTGGGAAATAAACCACAACCAACTTTCTAAACGATTCGAGTTGGATCATCTTTTCAAATCCCTTATCCGACCGCATGGCTGTTGTATTGTTGTACCCTTTTTCAAAAGATTGTTTGAAATATTCAATGGCTTTTTCATCCCGATTCTGGAGAGCAGCGTTACTTCCCAGATAAAAATAAATGATCGCTGTTTTTTCTGAGATCTTGTTTAAATACAAATCAGACTTTACAAATTCATTTTCGTTGCGGTAATACTCCCCAAGACTTTGAAGTGCAGCAGGATATTCCGGATGTGTTTTCAATACTTCATGGTAGTGATTTAAAGCAGCTTTGGGATTTCCGAGTTTCAATTCGATCTCGCCCAAATTTATAAGGGCATCCGGGTCCTGTGGAACGAGTTTTAAATAGGCCTGAATGGCTTGCTTTGCCCAGGGAAAATTTTCCGCAAAGTAATAGACCAATGACAAATTGAAAAAAGCATTGGCAAATGTGGTATCGAGTTCGGTTGCTTTGTTCAGATATTTTGCAGCCAATTCGTATTTTTCAGCCAATTGATAGGATAGTCCAAGGTTGTAGTGGGCCAAAGGAAACAAACTGTCAATAGACACCGCATACCGACCACTGATGATGGCACTGTCGTATTTATTTTCGTCGTTGAAGCAGGCACTTAGATTTGCCCATGCCAATGCCCATTCGGGACTTATGGCGAGGGCTTTTTGCAAATACCGGATGGCCTGATCCGATTGGTTTCTGCGCCTTTCAAGCAAACCCAGTTCGTTGTATGCAAAAGCAGCATCGGGATCCAATTCAATACATCGCAACTGCTGCTTTCGGGCGGACTCATAAAGAATATTATTTTTTAATCGTTCGCCTTTTAATCTCAGTTTCAATCCTTCGTAATAATGTTTTTTTGACTGCAGTCCGGAAAACATTTTATGCTCATTGCCCACTAAAGAAGAGGCTTTCTCTAGATATTCAGGATAACGCTCGTATTTTTCATTAAAAGACCAACGCTTTCTGAGTTCGACAGGATCAGACCTCAGATAATCATTGATCGCTTGTTGGGTTTCGTCCACCATAGCAGCAGCTAACTGATATTTCCATTGATTTAGATAAGCAATCGATTCGGGTTCTTTCTCCAGTTTAATGAGGAAGTCCCATGCTGAATTATCCTTTGGGTAAATCATCCGCTTTTCCTGGATTGCCGAAAAAAATTGTTTTAGCAATTTAACGGTATTAGGATTTTTAATATCGTTCGGTATTCCATTGGATTGTGTAAAGACAGTTGTCTGATTTGAGGATGTCGATTCATCCTGAATTTCGTTGTTCCGAATATGGGCCAATGTTGTAGATTTATTGCCAACGGTCATCGGCATTTGTTTCTGAGGTGCGACAGCATTGGAAACTTCGTCTTCCAGATATCTTTCAATTTCGAACAAGCTTATTTTATGGTCTTTATTTTTATCGGCAAGGCCTTGTAATCCCTTCAATAAATAATATGAAAACACACCCCGGCCACCACCCCAGGCAGTTCCTTCCAGAGAAAGTTCATCGGGCTGACAAGATAAAATTTTCATTTCATTCGAAAACTGCTTGGAAAGATTGGTAGCGGTCAGTTGACTCCCGCCAATGGTATTGCCAGCAAGTTTTCCCGATCTGCAAGCATCGGTAATCATCAACACCTTGGCCTTGTTTTGAACAGATAAGGTAGTTATGATTTCCTGAAGATATATTATTCCAAAAGTTCCGCCGCTCATGTAAACTGCAGGCGGAGCATCCCAGCAAAGCAAAAACCCGGGTTGGCTGATCGATTTGGTCTCCAGATCTCCATGGCCTGAAAAATAAAAAATGACGAGATCACCTTCCCTGGCTTCATCGAGCAAGGCATACATAGCCATAATCACCTTTCCTGCAGAAGCATGACTATTTACCAGCAACTGTACATTCTGACTGTCTAGTCCGATTCCATTTGGACTGATCAGGTATTTTGCAAAGGCAACAGCATCTTTATCGGCAAATTTTAAATCGGGAATCGCGGGATTCTGGTAATCAGAAATACCTACGATCAGCGCATGCACTTTGCCCGCCGAATCCGCTTGATTTTCAACCGTACGCACCCCTCTTGACAGAAGTACCTGTGCCTGGTTGAAACCTGGAAACAGACTCAGCAACAGCAGGAGCTGAATGGTTTTAACCGTTTTCATTATTATGATGTACCCCGACTTAACTTTGGTTATCAGATCTTTAACTAACTGAAAACCAGCCAAAGTTATTTTTATTCAATGTAAATATAATTAAAATTAATGGATTCAAATTTGATCTTGTTTTATTTGTTATTTGTTGCATTATGATCAACATAATCCATGGATATGTGTGTTTTTTAATCTCATAAAAACCACATCCTAAAAAATAATTAAGATGAATCCAGAGGCTATTAAAACCCCTATCGAGGGTTTACATTTCTTAGTTTCGAATCTGTATGAAGATGATAATAAACAATAGACTTAAGAAGTAAAAACGGGAATTAGACATACCCCATCATGCAGCGCCAACTATTTCAGATCTATAATGGTTGAATTTTTCGTTCCATCAGTTACTCGCAATCTAAAGGGTTTTCCCCCGGCAACATTGAGTCCGATCAGATCAACGATGACCTGCCCTGTAGATTCTGTGAATTGAATTCGCTTTTCACCACCTGGAAAGATCCTGTTGTCTGGATCCAACAATTGAAATGCAAATCCCTTTCTGTTCACTTCTTTAAAAGCATCCGTATTCACTGCTTTCGCAGCCCCTGATTTAGATGTCTTGAAACCGACAATAATCCCTTTTGCAGGGGATTGAGTATTGGATTTAGATTGCTGGGTGATTTGGTCGTCTCCAGGATTTGCTACTCCCGATGATAACGCAACCAAATCTGTTTTAGCCCATGTGAAAATGGAAATTAAAATTAAAGTAAAGGTTTTCATATGTTATGAATTTAGAATAATTATCAATTGGATACAAACTCAAAAGCAATCCCTGAGTGTTTTGATTGATTCCTGGTTATCATTAGTAATATAAAATTATCAATTTAGATGGAATCTTTTTCCAATTTCCACCAATATAAATTACACGAGCCTCCGGGATTCATTAAATTTCTTCATGGATATAAAAAAAGGAGGCAACGTAAATTACCTCCTTTATTTTTTAAATTTCGGTTACTACCGGAATGCGAAAAATTACTTCAAATCTACATTGGTGACTGCATTGTCAGCACCTGTGATTTTCATTCTGTAGTTTTTACCTCTAGGAGCTGGAGGAAGTCCAACGATATCAACAACAACATTGCCATCAGACTCTGTGTACTTGATGCGCTTTTCTCCACCTACAACAGCTTTACCATTTGAATCCAATAATTGGAAACGCAAACCTTTACGGGTCAAGCCTTTCAAATTATCTGCATTGACTGTTGTCGCAGCACCGGATTTGGAAGTCCTTAAACTGACGGAAACGCCTGAATTCGGAGCAGGTGCATTTTGATTGCCTCCTGGTTGAGTTGCTCCGCCACCCATTGAACCCTGAGCAAAAGACTCAGTCAATCCGAAAAGAACGAAAGAAAAAAGAAAGAAATACAAGGTTTTCATTTTAGAAAAATTTTTAAGTTAAAAAATGGACATTTAATTTTATTAGCATGATCCCTGTCAGTTAAGCAACGGATCAAAAATCATACTAATATCGATAAGTATTTGAACCTGTTAAAATGTTATCAGCAAATATGAAAAAAAAAAACCGCTTTGGGGATTAACAAATACACAGATCCGGATTGGTCAATCTTTAATTGCTGATAAACAACAGTTTATAATAAAATCGCGGATAGAAATTTTCTTCGCTCACTAATTTAAATATCAAGCGTACCGGAAGTAAATCCCTTCAAATTTGGGCCCCGGCGGATTTTGGCGGTTTAAGTTCTAACAGAGATCCCGGACCTACTGCTCTGAAAAATTGATACTTTTGGAGCTAAATAGAATTAGCAATGGGTCATGATTGTTTTGAAGTCAGGGGTGGAAATAGGCTAAAAGGTGATTTGCATCCTCAGGGAGCTAAGAATGAGGCTTTGCAAATCCTTTGTGCCACTTTACTCACAGAAGAGCCGGTTACGATCGAAAATTTGCCTGATATTCTCGACATCCGCCATCTCATCGAACTCATAGCCGGACTTGGGGTCAAAGTCCATAAACACGATTCACATAAATATACATTTGAAGCCAGAGACGTGGACCTCGAGTTTTTTGGAACGGAAGCCTTTCAGTCGAATGCCAGAAAAATACGGGGCTCGGTTATGTTATTGGCACCGCTTTTGGCCAGATATAAAAAAGCTGTACTTCCCAAACCCGGAGGAGATAAAATTGGCCGAAGAAGATTGGACACCCACTTTTTGGGTTTGCAAAAATTAGGTGCTGAATTTAATTACGACGATTCAGCAGGGGCTTATCGCATCAAAGCAGATCGATTGAAAGGGAGCTACATACTCATGGATGAAATATCCGTGACGGGAACCGCCAATGTATTGATGGCTTCAGTTTTGGCCAATGGCATTACCACTATTTACAATGCAGCCTGCGAACCATACATCCAGCAGTTGTGCAAAATGCTCATCTCCATGGGAGCACAAATCGAAGGTGTCGGTTCTAATTTGCTGACGGTCCGGGGCGTAGAAAAACTGGCGGGAACGCAACACCGGATTTTACCCGACATGATTGAAGTGGGGAGTTTTATCAGTCTCGCAGCGATGACGCAATCTGATATCACCATAAAAAATGCAGGTGTCGAACATCTGGGTATCATACCATTTGTATTCGAACGCATGGGTGCAAAAATGCAGATCCAGGGGGATGATATTTACCTTCCAGCCATAGAAGAATATGAAATTCAATCCTTCATGGATGGCTCCATCATGACGATTTATGACTCGCCCTGGCCCGGTTTTACTCCGGATTTGATGAGTGCATTACTGGTCATGGCCATCCAAGCCAAAGGCAGCGTCCTGATCCATCAAAAAATGTTTGAATCCAGGTTGTTTTTCGTCGATAAACTCATCGATATGGGTGCACAAATTATCTTATGCGATCCGCACCGGGCTACGGTCATCGGACTCAACCGAAAATTTTCGTTGAGAGGTATTGAAATGACTTCGCCAGACATTCGTGCCGGCGTGGCCCTTTTGATTGCAGCCTTATCGGCGAACGGAAAAAGTAAAATTCACTCCATCCATCAAATCGATCGGGGCTACGAAAACATAGATCAGAGGCTGAATGCGATAGGAGCACAAATTCAAAGGTTGTGAGGATTGTTAGGTGCTGGTTGTTAGGTGCTGGTTGTTAGGTGCTGGTTGTTAGGTGGTTTTAAAGATATTTACGTTTTCTAACGATCGTTAGTAATTGATTCAATTTAAACATTTACATTAAGATTTATATCCTTATTTCTTCTTTTAAAATTCGGTGATTGAGGTGAATACCTATTCAAATGGAAATTGTTATCCATTTCAGGTTCGCGATTTAGTTCCCGCTGATTTCGCAGATTCAGCAGAAAAGAAATCAGAAAATATCCTATAGAAATATTCTATTCATCTTCTATTCATCTGCGCAATTTGCGTCTTCTGCGAGACATAAACTTCGGAAAGTCCCCCGCAGATCTCGCAGATTTCGCAAAAAGAAATCAGAAAATATCCTATAGAAATAATCAATTCATCTCCTATTCATCTGCGTAATTTGCGTCTTCTGCTGGACATAAACTTCGGAAAGTCTCCACGCAGATCTCACAGATTCCACAGAAAAGAAATCAGAAAATATCCTACAGAATTATTCTATTCATCTCAAATTCATCTGCGTAATTTGCGTCTTCTGCAGGACATAAACTTCAGAAAATCTCCCGCAGATCTCGCAGATTCCGCAGAAAAGAAATCAGAAAATATCCTACAGAATTATTCTATTCTTCTTCTATTCATCTGCGTAATTTGCGTCTTCTGCGGGACATAAACTTCGGAAAGTCTCCCGCAGATCTCGTAGATTCCGCAGAAAAGAAATCAGAAAATATCCTGTAGAAATATTCTGTTCATCTCCTATTCATCTGCATAATTTGCGTCTTCTGCGGGACATAAACTTCGGAAAGTCTCCCGCAGATCTCGCAGATTCCGCAGAAAAGAAATCAGAAAATATCCTGTAGAAATATTCTGTTCATCTCCTATTCATCTGCATAATTTGCGTCTTCTGCGGGACATAAACTTCGGAAAGTCTCCCGCAGATCTCGCAGATTTCGCAGAAAAGAAATCAGAAAATATCCTATAGAAATAATCAATTCATCTCCTATTCATCTGCGTAATTTGCGTCTTCTGCAGGACATAATCCGAGAGGCCATTTGGATTTTATCGATAGTTAAATAAAGCTCGAGCAATTCAATCTATTGTATGATAAAAATTTTACACTTCCAGTCTCATATTCCTGATGATTTATTTTATCTTTAATTCTTATAAAAGAAATAACATGAAATTTAGATCAGGCAATATTTTTTTCATTTGCATCTTTCTGGTAGCTTGCAGTTCCCCCAAAATAGGACTCTATGAATCCGGCGCCAATGACATTGCCAGAATTCAACTGGTCCTATTGAAAAATCAGACATTTGAATTGCATTTTAAAGACCTGGATGAAAAACCGGAAAAAAATTATATCTTCAAAGGAAAATGGACAGAAATAAAAGATAAAATAAAATTGCAGTTTAAACTGGATAAAAATGGCTTGCCGGATCTCCATGCGCTGTTTGACCCCTCCCTGACAGAAATTAAATCCGTAAAAATCATCGATAAAGAAACCGTTGAATTTAAAAAAGCAGATAAGAATATATATATTTGGGGGATTGCCTGCCCAAAAAAGAAAATTGAAAAACCAAAATAATCTGCCATGTTGAAAATCTATTGCCCGGAATGCAATTCTAAAATGGAACTGGATGAGCAGTCTTCAGGAAAGCAACGATTCTGTTCCGTATGCGGTCATCCGGTTCAAATACCCATTTTCGAAACCGGTGGCGAAAAAGACACAGATGCAGACAATACGGAAACCGTTCAATCGCTGAATGAATCATTTCAGAACCTCATTGAAAAAAGTTCAAAGCAGGCACAGGCATTATTGAAGGATCTTCAACAAATTCCGTTGAAACAAGAGATCCTGCCCATCGATCACAGCAACATCAATTTGTTGCTGAAAGATTTTATTTTTTGGGCGGTCAGCTTTTTGGGAATTATTCCTTTGCTCATCATCACGGTGAATCACGTAGGTACCCAGCTCACGATGTTTGCTTTGTTTTTCGCATTTGTCTGGGGCGTCATCTTTAAGAAATTTATTCTCAAAGACCACAGTTCCAACCGGCTTGCTCTGGCATCCTTATTTTTCACAGGGATCATTGGCATTTGGTTGTTGTTGTTTGTGTATCGTTTCCTTCCGGATTTTTATCTGAATGCAGCCGACAGTCCGAATTTGTTTCTTTCACTCATTGGATATGTTCTGCAGGTTGGAGTTTGCGAAGAACTGGTGAAATCCATTCCTATATTTATTGCATTGCGATGGTTCAGAAAAGATTTAAACGAAATGTCTTTAATTACTATCGGCGTTTTCAGCGGACTCGGTTTTGCTGCATTTGAAAATCTGCATTATGGAGAAAGTGCTGTGGGGAATACCTATGCCAAAACCTTGGATTACGGAGTCAGCGGACTGGTATCCGGAGTACAAAATGCCATGGTTCTTGTTATGCTCCGATCTTTGTCGTTGGTATTTTGCCACGCCGTTTTTTCAGGCATTGTGGCTTATTTCATAACGATTGCCCAACTAAGAAAATCTCAACAATCTGCTTTGATCTTTATTGGTTTTGCAACTGCCGCCATTCTTCACGGGGTCTACGACTGGCTTGCCGGCATTCAGCCTACGATGGCTGCATTACTTGCCGGTTTTTCCTTTGCTCTTTTTTATGGCTATTTAATGAAATTAAAAAATACAAACAGGAACTGAGGAATCATTCCTATTGAAATATGGGAAACTCAGTTCTCCCTTTTATGGGGGAATGCTTGCTAAATTTCCAAATTTATTTGGAATTATTTTCCATTAAAACGTAAAAATCAGGGTTTACCCTGAGTGATTTTCAGCTGCGAAACTTCTTTAGTTTAAACTTTTGGAATGAATGCTGGCGCGCATCTATTGGATTTGTTCGAATTGGTTACAAAAAAAGCAACCTCAGGGGAATTTTTAATAAATACTAACGTATGTTAGCTTTCGATCCAATGCTAACCAACTTCTATCGTCTAATACCTAAAATCAAACTTAACATCTGTTATCTACCATCCCAACATCTATCCCTAATACCAAACACCTATCTACGGTCTTGTATAAAAGAAGTAGGGGTTTGAAAGTATTTAACTTTCAAACCCCTACTTCTTTTACATCATTTCTTAAACTTCTAAATAATCCTGTCGTCCGCTATGGGTTTTAAACAATATAGTAGCGAGTTTTTTATTTTCTAGGTTCGGTCTTGTTAAACATGTAGCGGGCAATTTTCCATTCCTCATTTACTTTTTCAAAGACCAAGAGTTCTCGATTGGATTCAGGAATACTTTCTCCGGTAGCGTGAATAAGAGTAGTTCCTTTCGAGCTTGTTACTGCAAATGCCATATTTCCTTCCACCTGAATTTCTTCAACGAAGAACTCAATGTTGAGCTGTATCTGGGAAAAGACAAATTCGTAAGATTTCAAGATACCTTCCGTACCTATTCCCGAAGGGGCTTCAGTTGGCATAAAAACTCCGTCCTTTGTGTAGAGCGATTGAGCCAATTTAGCATCTGATGTGTTCAATGACTTTTCATATTCACTTAAAAGTGCTTCTATTTTTTGTTTCTCTTGTTTTTCCACGATCTCTGAATTTCCTGCTGAATAATTTTTTGATTCTTGATGATTGTTTTCGTTGCATGAAGCCATAAAAACAATTGCTAATATGGCGATTCCAATTTTTTTCATTTTACTGCGCATTTTGTTTGATCCATTCATTCAAAGGGGTGAATTCACCTATGGATATTGCATTGGCCAATCCAATTTGAGATTCAGCTCCCGGTCCCATATAGGTGTACTTTTCAAAATAGGCCAGCATTTGTGCAATTTCTCCAGCTCCCTGAAAAAAGTTGGAAAATACCTCTCCGGGTACCTGAGTGAAGCTATATTGCTTGCCTATTGACTTGTAGGCTGCGAGCACATCATTAAAACTGTATAAGTCAGATGCTAATGACAGATAGCTTCCTTTACCTACTTTTTCTGGAGCTAAAAAGGCTCCTGCTACAACTTTACCCAAATCGTTAATGTCTGCCATGTGAATTACTTTTTTGCCTGGGTCTATTGGTAAAATCCATCCGGTGCTTCCATCCTCTTTTGGTTGAGGCCCCATTATGCCTGTAAAATTCTGAAAATAAAAAGGAGGCTGAACGAACGTGTAGTTTTCGAACCCTGCATTTTTAATTATCTCATCTACTTTGGCTTTGCCTGTAAAATGGGGCACATCAAATTGTCCGTTGCTTATCTTCTCAACATCCGGCAATGTTGACCAAACAAAATGATTTACTCCGGCGTCATTTGCTGCCTGGATAGCAACTTTTCCCTGTGCAATTTCATCCGCACCTTCCCAAAAATTGGTTACCACAAAAACTCCGTGCGCACCTTCGAAGGCATTCCTTAATGATTCAAGGTTTGCTAAATCTCCCTGTACCACTTCATCTGCATGCCCATTATATTTTTCCGGACTTCGTGTAATGGCCCTGACTTTAAAAGAACCCTCTTGGGTTAAAGCATTTACAACTCCTTTTCCTTGTAAGCCCGTTGCACCCACAACGGCAATTATTTTCTTTTCCATTTTATTTTGTTTTAGTGATTAACAATAACACAAAGATGGGGTGGTTTTGGCACACACACCTATAAGGTAGTTTAAGAAAGAGCATTAATGTAGATTAAGATTTTGTGATCTTCTTACGAATGGTGCTCAGGAACTCAGGGCTTACGCCCAGGTAAGAAGCAATTTGAACATTGGAAATTCGATTAAAGAAGTGAGGATATCTGTTCAGGAAGTCCAGATAGCGTCCCTCAGCTGTCGAACTGATGTTTTGAAGAACTCTGTGCTGCAGACTTACCATAGCATTTTCAGCAAGAACTCTAAAGATTCGATTAAATTTTGGATAGTCTGCAAATAGCTTTAACTGATCTTCTTTTTTGATTTGAAGGATGATGGAATTCTCCAATGCCTCTATGTATAGTTTGCTTGGCTCCCCTGAATGGAAGCTTCCTATGTCTCCGATCCACCAATGCTCTATGGCAAATTGCAGGTTATGCTCCTTACCTTTTTCGTCAACCAAATACATTCTGAAACAACCCTCTGCAATGAAAGTATTGTGTTTACATATATCGCCTTCCTGAAGGATGAATTGCCTTCGTTTAATTCTTCGCTCTTTGAAATAATTGCTCACAACAGACTTTTCCTCTTCATCTAAAGGAAGAAAGTTTTCAAAGTAGTCTATTAATGGCTTAATGGTCATTTTTTAATTCGCTACAACTGACAAGTGCATACCAACCCATCCATCACATATTCCTCCGGTACTTGCCTCCAACAGCGTAAAGCGCAGAAGTAATTTGACCCAGTGAACATTTTTTAACGGCTTCCATCAGACAGTCAAACAAGTTACTATTATGCAGCGCCGCTTCCTGCAGTTGGCTTAAACTTTGATCCGATTGTTTGGCATTGGCCTTCTTCAATAGGTTTAACGCATCGATCTGATCATTTTTTTCGGATTCGGTAGCGCGGATGACTTCCCGTGGTAGAACTGTAGGAGATCCATCCTTCGACAAAAATGTATTGACCCCGATGATCGGATACTCGCCGGTATGTTTCAGTGTTTCGTAGTACAAACTTTCTTCCTGGATCTTGCTGCGCTGATACATGGTTTCCATAGCCCCTAAAACGCCTCCTCTTTCAGTGATGCGATCAAACTCAGCCAACACGGCTTCTTCGACGAGATCCGTCAGTTCTTCAATGATGAAAGATCCCTGTAGTGGATTTTCATTTTTTGCCAGACCGAGTTCGTTGTTGATGATCAGCTGGATAGCCATCGCTCTGCGCACCGATTCTTCTGTGGGTGTAGTGATCGCTTCGTCATAAGCATTCGTATGCAAGGAGTTACAATTGTCATAAATGGCGTAAAGCGCCTGAAGCGTGGTGCGGATGTCGTTGAATGAAATTTCCTGCGCATGCAGCGATCTTCCGGAAGTCTGTATGTGGTATTTCAACATCTGACTTCTTTCGTTTGCTCCGTATTTGTATTTCATCGCTTTTGCCCAGATGCGGCGCGCTACGCGTCCGATGACAGCATACTCCGGATCCACTCCGTTCGAAAAAAAGAAGGAAAGGTTAGGCGCAAAATCATCGATATGCATGCCTCTCGAAAGATAGTATTCAACAAAAGTGAATCCATTGGAAAGCGTAAAGGCTAATTGGGAGATCGGATTGGCCCCGGCTTCGGCGATGTGATATCCACTTATAGATACGGAATAAAAATTCCTGACCTTGTGCTGAATAAAATATTCCTGTACATCCCCCATGAGTTTCAAAGAAAACTCCGTCGAAAAAATACAGGTATTTTGCGCCTGGTCTTCTTTGAGTATATCCGCCTGCACAGTTCCTCTCACGGAATTCAATGCTTTGGCTTTCAAATTTTCATAAACACTTTTTTCGAGAATCTCATCTCCGCTGAGTCCCAACAACATCAATCCCAATCCATTGTTGCCTTGCGGAAGTTCACCCTTGTAAGTAGGTCGATCCAATCCCTGGTTGTCAAATTTTTCTTTGAGTTTTTGTTCTACCAGATGCCCGAGTTTGTGTTCGCGGATATACAATTCGCATTGCTGATCAATAGCTGCATTCATAAAAAATGCACAAATGGTAGCCGCCGGTCCATTGATCGTCATGCTGACCGATGTTTTCGGATCGCATAAATCAAATCCGCTGTACAATTTTTTCGCATCGTCGAGGCTGCAAATGCTCACACCACTGTTGCCTACTTTCCCGTAGATGTCGGGGCGATGATCGGGATCTTCGCCATATAAGGTCACTGAATCAAATGCCGTACTCAGTCTGTTGGCCGGCATGTCGAGACTCAGATAATGAAAACGTCTGTTGGTGCGCTCGGGCCCACCCTCTCCTGCAAACATGCGGGTGGGATCTTCCTCCTGTCTTTTAAATGGGTATACGCCTGCTGTATACGGAAATTCGCCCGGAACATTTTCCTGCAAACTCCATTTTAAAATATCGCCCCAATCTCTGTATTTGGGTAAAACCACCCGAGGTATTTTCGAATGGGAAAGCGATTCTGTAAACGTTGGAACTTTGATTTCTTTATTCCGGACTTTGTAGGTGTACACATCTTCTTTATAAGCCCGTTTTTTCTCTTCCCAATGAACTAACATCTGTTTGTTTATTCCTTCCAGTTGCAATTCGGTGTCGCGTATTTTTTCTTCGATTTCCTTTTTAGCAGCTGTTTCGGTTTCGAAAAGCAGTTTGGTTTGGTTCAATGCATATAAATGGCTGGCCACATGTGCCTGTTTCTCAACCCAATGGTCGTAATGGCGGTTATTATCTGAAATTTCACTCAGGTAACGCGTCTTTGAAGGGGGAATGATGTAAATTTTTTCGGATTCTCCCAACGGTAATTTTAATTCCGATGGCCAGTTCAGTCCAGTTTTTTCTGCAATGACTGCAATCAGATTTTTATAAAGAAGGTTGGTGCCCGGATCGTTGAACTGAGACGCAATGGTTCCGATGACGGGCATCTCATCCGGCGATTTGTCAAATGCTTTATGGTTGCGTTGAAATTGCTTGCGTACATCTCTTAACGCATCCATGGCTCCGCGTTTATCAAATTTATTGATGGATACGATGTCGGCAAAATCCAACATGTCGATTTTTTCCAACTGGGTTGCTGCTCCGTATTCCGGTGTCATGACGTAGAGTGAAACATCGCTGAAATCGACGATTTCCGTATCGCTTTGTCCAATGCCGGAGGTCTCCAGGATGATCAGGTCAAAATTTGCTGATTTTAACAACTGCACTGCATTTTTAATGTGAGGTGACAGTGCAAGATTGCTTTGTCGCGTGGCCAGGGAACGCATGAAAACTCTTCCGCCATGAAACTCCGGATGTATGGCATTCATACGGATGCGATCGCCAAGCAAAGCCCCTCCCGTTTTGCGCTTGGAGGGGTCGACCGATAGTATGGCAATTCGTTTATCTTTAAAATCCAGAATAAATCTGCGAACCAATTCATCAACCAGGCTGGATTTACCGGCCCCACCGGTTCCGGTGATGCCGAGTACCGGAATTTTTCGATCCGCTTGCTGTCCGCTGACCTCTTTAATGATGTCTTCAGCAAGATCGGGATCATTTTCAATAGCACTGATCAATCGGGCGATGGATGGAATGTCTCCCTGAAAACTGGCTTTTAATTCCCCGTTGAGTGAAGAGTAAGTCGAAAAATCGCATTGCCTGATCAGGTCGTTGATCATGCCCTGTAATCCCATTTTTCTACCATCATCCGGACTGTAGATCCTCGAAATTCCATAGGCATGTAAATCGGCAATTTCAGTTGGGAGTATGGTCCCACCGCCGCCTCCAAAAATCTTGATGTGGCCGCAACGCCTTTCTTTCAGCAAATCGTAGATGTATTTGAAAAATTCATTGTGCCCACCCTGATAGGAGGTGATCGCAATGCCCTGCACATCTTCCTGGATGGCAGCTTCCACGATTTCCAGAGCGGAGCGGTTATGGCCCAGGTGGATGATTTCTACCCCACTGCTTTGCATGATCCTTCGCATGATGTTGATGGCCGCATCGTGCCCGTCAAACAAGGAAGCTGCAGTCAGTATGCGTATTTTGTGCTTGGCCTGGTAGGTCGTTTCAGTTATCATCACATCTGGTTTAAGGCTCAAATTTAAGGTTTATCGGCCAAGAATTTGGGCTTATTCGTTGTCCATGAAGGTTTTAAGCTACGCTTGAAAAGAAAGATTTTGTTACTCAACAGGTTCTAAAAACAAATAATTGGTAATTTTATCCTGTAAAACAGCTGAGTATCGTTATGAGAGTATTCAATTTCAAGCTACATCCCGCTCAAATTCGCTTGTGTGTCATAGTGCTCTTCGCCTTTTGCATTTTAAGTCCGAATGAGCTTTCTTCCAGGCAATGGCTCATCATTTATGCCAAAGAGGGTTTTTTCAACGGACTCATCCGACAATCGTTCGGACATATTTACGTAGGTATGATCCAGGAAGATCCTAAAAATCCCGGCGAATTACTGGCTGGATTTTGGGGCTATTATCCCCGAAACGGAATTCGCAAAGAAGGAGTATGGGGCTATATGGATGGAAGTATTCGCAATGATTGGGGTGCCGACTACCAGCATAGTTTTGCCATAGAAGTCCAGGAATCAGAATTTGTAAAATGCCTCCAGTTCATCCGGCAATGGGATCAAATGCCTTATTCCCTGCGGGCCCGCAACTGCATTGATTTCATCAGACAGCTGGTCAAATCGATAGGCAGAATGAAAGATCCCGAGGGTTTTTATCTATTGCCAAACGCATATATTTCAGCATTGGAAGAGAGGAATAAAGAAATTGAATACAAATCCGATTTTACGAATTATAAGAAGGTTGTACAAGTCACCCATTACGATGGAAAGCTGGCCAAAAAGTTTTTTGTCCTTACGAAATGGAAGGCGTTTATTTACAAGCACATGAGGTTGGGGAAAAGGCTGAAGTCTGAAGGCTGAAGGAAGAGGTTTGAAGCGAAAAGCTTAAAGCGAGAAAATACGAGCGAATGATTGAGTAGTTACTAACAATCGTTAGATTCAATACAACCGATCACCAGATTAAATGACAGGGATATCGAAGAGAAGCTTAAAGCGAGGAGATTTTTACGAATAAACGATCGTTAGTTTCTTAAGAACTCATCACAGATTACTAACACCTAACAACTTTCACCTAACAACTAACAACTAACAACTAACAACTAACAACTAACAACCAGCAACTAACAACCAACCAGACCGATCATCAAAAACCATACTTCCCAACTTTTTTTGCATACTCCAGATAGGAGGAGAGCGCAGCCGAACCATACCACTTGATGTAAACCGGTTCGAGCAACTGTGCTTTGATGGCCGGATCGGTATCCATAAGTTTTGCAGCTTCCTCAGGATCGCTGGTATCCAAAATAAATAAGCCGCGATACAAATCGTTTTTTGCAAAAGGACCTGCCACAATCATTTTTCCTTCGTCGACCAATCTGCTGATATTGGACAAATGCCCTTTAAATAATTCATTGACTCTGGCTTTATCCTCTATGGTTACCGGACCTGTTTTGAGCAAGACCAGGGTGTAGTTTTTCATACCATAGTCGTCCGCATTGAATTTTTTGGCAAGGATAGAATCAAAATTTTCATTGAGTTTTTGAGCATGATTACATACTGAAAAAATTAAGATAAGAAATATGATCGCAAACGGTTTCATGAATGAAATTTCGAGCAAAGATAAAGGCTTTAAAGGATAGCCTATTCACCGAGAATGTTAAAACTGCAATTAGTTTAAATGTTTTAGACCTGTTCAAATGCCTGTTCCAAATCATAAATCAGGTCATTGTAATTTTCCACTCCAATAGAGAGCCGGATCATTTTTTCTGTGATCGATAATTTTATTTTTTCCGCGGGATCGACATCCGCATGTGTCATGGTTGCCGGATGTTCCGCCAAACTTTCTGTGCTGCCCAGGCTCACGGCAAGTTTGATAAGTTTCAAAGCATTGAGGAACTTGAATGCTTCAGCTTCTCCTCCTCTTACATCGAAAGAAATCATGGCCCCATTGCTTAAACATTGTCTTTGCTTAATTTCGTACAATTCGGTTTGGGATGGCCTGATGTTGCCTAAAAAATATACTTTTTCAACTTTGGGATGCGTGTTTAAGTAATCAGCAATCTTATCTGCATTGGCTGCCTGTGTATCCATTCTTGCTTTCAGGGTTTCAAGGCTGCGCAACAATAACCAGCCGGTCCAGGGTCCTGCCATATTGCCCAAAAAAGTTCGCAAAACTTTAATGCGCGTCATTAAAGCTTTGCTGCCAAGGCAAGCTCCGGCGATCACATCGCTGTGGCCACCGATATATTTCGTAGCAGAATAAAGCACCAGGTCAGCTCCATGTTTAAGCGGGTGCTGCCAGATCGGCCCCATATAGGTATTGTCGACAGCCAGGTAAATTTCCTTGTCCTGCCTTGAAAAATATTTCGCAATTTCTTTGCAGCATCGGATGTCAATCAGATCGTTCGTTGGATTGGCAGGTGTCTCGATATAGATCATGGCCAGGCGGTCCCTCAATCCACTTTGCTCGACAATTTTAATAGCCTCTTCTTTGCATTGTCCGACAGAAAAACTTAAAACATGAACGCCAAACTGGTTTAGAATTTTCCTTATAAAATGATCAGTTCCTCCGTATAAGGGCGTGCTGAACAACAACAGATCACCGGGCCTTAAAAATTCCAACAATACTGTTGTAATGGCCGACATTCCACTTTCAAAAACTGCGCAATCTTCGGCTTCGTCCCACAAACACAATCTATTCTCGAGGATTTCCAAATCCGGATTATTAATCCTGCTATAGATCAAACCGGTTTTCTCTCCTTCGGCTCTCTCCCGCAATCCATATGCCAGCTCAAAAAAGGCTTTTCCTTCTTCGGCATTTTTAAACACAAATGTCGAGGTTTGAAAAATCGGACATTTAATAGCCCCTTCCGACCATTCCGGCCGGTAACCATAAGACATCATTAAACTTTCGGGATGGAATTTATGGTCGTTCATATTCTTTTCATTTCATTCATCGTGCAATGGTAGACTTTATCAAATGATAAACGGATGATTTTCATCATTCGGCCAGTTAATTCTTATTGGTTATGATTGGTACTCGCCTGCCATCACGGTTCTGCAGCCCGGGGCAAGCCCAGTACCCAAATTTCGTCACAAGGAACTAGGTATTATACCTATCGCCTCTGGCAAGATTGTTTGATTTTCAAATTTTATTTCTGCTCCTATAAAAGGATTGTAATAATTGAGCCTCGTCCATAAAATCCAGCAGAGATCAAGCGTTCGTTTAGTTATAACCATATATTTTCTGCGCAATTCTGCGAAATCTGCGGGATATAAAAACTTCGTAATACCGAAAATATATGAATCATTCCTTACGCAATTATAAATTGGTTTCCCGCAAATCACGCAGATTTACGCAGATAATAAATTCAAATGAATTTAATCATGGTTCTGCAGCCCGGGGTAAGCCCAGTACCCAAATTTCGTCACAAGGTATGAGGTATTATACCTATCGCCTCTGGCGGGATTGTTCGACATTCAAATTTATTTCTACTCCTATAAAAGGATTGTAATAATTGAGCCTCGTTCATAAAATCCAGCAGAGATCAAGCGTTCGTTTAGTTATAACCATATATTTTCTGCGCAATTCTGCGAAATCTGCGGGATATAAAAACTTCGTAATACCGAAAATATATGAATCATTCCTTACGCAATTATAAATTGGTTTCCCGCAAATCACGCAGATTTACGCAGATATTAAATTCAATAAATTTAATCATTATTCTGCAGCCCGGGGCAAGCCCAGTATCCGAATTTCGGCACAAGGAACGAGGTATTATACCATTCTACTCTGGCAAGATTTTTTGACATTCAAATTTTACTTGTTCTCTTTTTGAAGATCGAAAAAGTTGTGTCTCCCTCCAAAAATATTTTAGAACAATCTAACTTATAACAGACTGTATTTACAAAAAATGCAAAGTCCAAACGATCACCCAAACGAAAATTCAGGATACTACCTTCAATTGGATGAGGATTATAAATAAAATTCCCAAGGCAATTCTGTACCAGCCAAAGTAAGCGAATCCATACTTTCCAACAAAAATCAGCATAAACTTAACGGCTACCCATGCAGAAACAAAAGCAACGACGAGTCCGGTACACAGCAATTTGATTTCGTATGCTGAAAAAGAGGTTGACGTTTTATACAGATCATAGGAAGTAGCGGCCATCATGGTTGGTACAGCCAATAAAAAAGAAAATTCAGTTGCTTGAGTTTTATTAAATCCGTTAAACAATCCACCAACGATGGTAGCACCTGCTCTGGATACGCCAGGCACCACGGAAATTCCCTGTATAACTCCAATCCAGAATGCATTTTTATCAGGGATTCGATCCAGTTGATCGTAAAAAGTTGTTTTCGAATCGATGTATTTATCGAGCCATAAGAAAAAAATACCGCCAACAATAAGCATTATGGAAACCACCATGGTGCTGAACAAATGCGTTTTGATCAGATCATATGCGAGAAATCCAATAATTGCTGTGGGAACAAAAGCGATCATCAACTTTTTATACATGAATAAATTTTTGTAAAATTTTCCAGCATACATATAAGCAATGGCTAAAATCGCTCCCAGTTGAATGGAGATTTCAAATGTTTTTAAAAACTCCGTATTTTCGAGTCCCAGACAAGCTGAGGTTAATATCATATGACCTGTCGATGAAACCGGTAAAAACTCCGTTAGTCCTTCGACGATGGCAATGATGATGGCTTCCAGTATGTCCATAATTTTTTGACTTTTTGACTTTTTGACTTCCCGATAAAATTTACGTGATTATTTGTTTTCGAAAACTTTATGTTATTTTATCGGGATGACTATTTGACTATTTGACTATTTGACTTTTCGACTTTTAGACTTTTAGACTTTTAGACTTTTAGACTTTTAGACTTTTAGACTTTTAGACTTTTAGACTTTTAAGCTTATCGAATATTCGAAAGGTCGAATTTTCTCTTATCAATACCAATTCCCCTGAACGGCGATTTGAAATCCAAGTGTTTGAATATGCTTTTGCATTTCTTCCGACCACAATAAGGGATTGGTGTGATTCAAGTGAATGAAATTTATTTTCTTTTTTTCATTTGCTTCCTCTTTTTCAAAAAGCTTTATCGTTTCGGTGACCAATGGATGGGGAATTTCTTCAATACTTCTGTTGCTCAACTCGCCCTCGTGATAAAAAGTTGCATCCAAAAAAGCGACATCACACTTGTTGACCTGAGTTACAATATCCAGATTCCATTTTTGCCATTTATCTATATCGGGAATAAATAAGTAATTCCTGCCTGCACAACCGATCTTAAAACCAACGGTCTCAGAAAATTCGTCCCGATGTGGAACCTGAACCGGACTAACAACAATATCATCAGACAATCTAAAATCCTTGTCTTGATTTAAACTCCTGATAGAAATATTATTTAATTGCACCAATTGACTCCAGGGCCCGTTCTGGACAAGAAATTGTGCCATTTTAGGCATCACATACACCGGTATGGCATTTGTATGCATTACTTCCCTCCCAAGTTGCATCAGGCCTGTATAATGTCCGATATGTGCATGGGTGATCAATATGCCATCCGGCATATAGGGCAATTGTCCGTTCGTTTGTTCATGGAGCATTTGAATTTGCAAGGCTATATCAGGACTGGCTTCAACAAGCCACCACTTATTTAATTTCCAGTCGACTACTGCAAGAGAAACAACATGTAATTTTGGATGAGCAGGATTCCATGCTTTCCTGCAACATTCCTTGCGGCAGCCCATGTGAGGATAGCCTCCATCCTGACAAACTCCTAATACCAGGACTGCAGGTTTTGTTTCCTGAGCATGAAAATATTGGAGCCAACAGCAAAAAATTAAAATTAAACTTATTCTCATTTTAAACCAATATTTCTTTAAGCTTCTTTTTCAATGCATTCATTTCATCGCGGTGTACAGCAGCTTGAATAAAGTCCAGATCTTTCGCGGCTGCTTTCATTTTTCGTTCGGCTTCTTCAATTAGTTTTTCAACCTGTGTTCTGCTCATAAAGGCAATCAGCGGATCGGCGGCAACAGATGCCTCCTCTTTTTCGATGTAGGCTTTGGGATCCTTGCCTCTCAGATCCAATATGGAACTCTTTTGCATGATTTCTTCCCGGCTTTTACTCAATGTTTTTGGAGTGATTCCGTGCTCTTCATTATAAGCAATTTGTTTGCTTCTTCTCCTGTTCGTTTCGTCTATGGTTCGCTGCATCGATTGGGTAATTTTATCTGCATAGAAAATTACTTTCCCGTTTGCATTCCTGGCTGCCCTGCCTGCAGTTTGTGTCAGTGATCTGTCGTTTCTTAAAAATCCTTCTTTGTCAGCATCCAATATGGCAACCAATGAAACTTCGGGAAGATCCAATCCTTCCCGCAATAAGTTGACTCCCACTAAAACATCGAATTCTCCAATCCTCAAATCCCTCAGGATCTCCATGCGCTCCATGGTATCGACTTCCGAATGGATGTATTTGCATAAAATCTGCATTCCTTGCAAATATTTACTCAATTCTTCAGACATGCGCTTGGTGAGGGTTGTAACTAACACTCGTTCGCCAACGGATTTCCGGATCCTGATCTCTTCGAGCAGGTCGTCGATCTGATGGAGTGAAGGCCGCACTTCGATGGGCGGATCCAGCAATCCGGTAGGACGGACCACCTGTTCCACAAATTCTCCTTCGGTCTGGCTAAGTTCATAATCACCCGGGGTGGCACTGACATAGACGACCTGATTGATCTGCTTTTCGAATTCCTCAAAGTTCAAAGGCCGGTTGTCCAATGCCGATGGCAATCGAAATCCAAAATTCACTAAATTTTGTTTGCGGGCCCGGTCTCCTCCCCACATGCCCCGGATCTGCGGTATCGTTACATGCGATTCATCAATCATAAGTACATAATCCTCAGGAAAATAATCCAACAAACAAAAAGGCCGGGTTCCCGGATTTCTACCATCAAAAAATCTGGAATAATTTTCAATACCACTGCAATAACCCAGTTCGCGTATCATTTCGAGATCAAACTGTGTCCGCTCTACAATTCTCTTCGACTCCAAATATTTGCGCTCCTCATCGAAGTATTTGCGTTGCTCTTCCAATTCATCTTCAATAGACCGGATGATGTGTTTCAATCGATCTTTCGGAGCAACATACAAATTGGCAGGAAAAATCGCTGCAAATTCCATGCTGGTGATTCGCTTCCCGCTGGAGAGTTCGATCTGATCGATGTTTTCGATTTCATCGCCAAAAAAATGGATCCGGTAACCATAATCTGCATAAGGAAGATAGATATCTACGGTATCGCCCTTAACCCTGAATTCACCGCGGTTCAGGCTGGATTCGGTTCTGCTGTAAAGACTATCCACAAGTTTGTACAGAAAAATATTACGCGGAAGTTTTTGGCCCTTTTGCAATCTGATGATCCCGGTTTTGTAATCCTCCGGATTGCCCATACCAAAAATACACGAGACCGTTGCCACCAGTATGATATCCCTCCGGCCCGAGAGCAACGAAGAAGTAGCTTTCAAGCGAAGGCGGTCCACTTCCTCATTGATCTGTAAATCTTTTTCGATGAAGGTGTCGGTGACCGATATGTAAGCCTCAGGCTGATAATAATCGTAATAAGAAACAAAATACTCTACGGCGTTGTCGGGAAAAAATTCCCTGAATTCTCCGTACAATTGCGCTGTTAAAGTCTTGTTATGGGTCATCACCAGGGTTGGTTTTTCAACCTGGGCAATCACATTAGCCATAGTAAACGTCTTGCCTGAACCGGTGACTCCCAACAATACCTGCGCACGTTCTCCACTTTGAATGCCTGCCACCAATTGTTGAATGGCCTGTGGTTGGTCGCCGGTAGGCTGATAAGGTGAACTTAAGTGAAACGACATGAACTACAAAAATAAGCAGACTCCTGAAAGTGAACGCCGGGATTTTAAATAGTAAACAACAGGGAAGCGGTCATGTTCTGATCATTCTCCATGGCTTATTCGGCAGCCTGGATAATTGGCAATCTATGGCCCGTAAACTCAGCGAATATTTTACGGTCATTACTCTGGATTTGCGCAATCACGGCAAGTCCTTCCATCATCCGGAGATGAATTATCGCGTCATGGCAGACGATCTTTTGGAATTTATTCAAACACACCAGATTCCGGATTGCCATCTCATAGGACACAGCATGGGCGGCAAGGTCATTTTGGAATTGATCAAACGGGAATGGCAAACGCAACATAAAGCGATGGTCCTGGATATAAGCCCAAAAGCTTACCCCAATGTACACAACGAGATCCTCCATGCAATGATTCAATTGCCTCTGAACGAACTCAACAATCGACAGGAATTAGATCAGGCCCTTTCTGCATTTATTAAAGAATTTGAAATCCGGCAATTTATATTGAAGAATGTCGACCGGAATGAACGTGGTCGTTTTAGCTGGAAACTAAATCTGGAAGCCCTGAACAGATGTTATCCGGAAATTTCAAAAGCAATAGAAATAGATCATCCCATTCAAAATGAAATTTGTTTTGTGAGAGGAAGCCGATCTCCTTACATTTTAGAAACAGACCTTGAAATTTTAAAAAATACGTTTATTCATTCCCGTTTTATAACCATTGAGAATGCCGGACATTGGATCCACGTAGATCAACCGGACCTTTTATTCCAAAGCATTGTAGACTATTTTCAATAAATAAATGAAGTGTATTTATAACATTATTGAGAACAAGCCTTCAAGATGGATGTTATTATGGATACTATAAAATCAATTCATGGAAATACAAAAAGCAATTGTACTCATTACGGGTGGGAGTCAGGGCATCGGACTCGAAACTGCAAAACTCCTGGTTGCCAAGGGAGCACAAGTTGCCATTTGCGGGCGCAACCCACAAAGATTGCAGGAAGCAGCCCAAATAAGCGGTGCTTACCCTATTCAAGCAGATGTCAGTAAGGAAGCAGAAGTAAAACAACTCATCCGGAAGGTCATCGAACAGTTCGGTGGTTATAATGTATTGATCAATAATGCAGGATATGGTTACTTTGATCAGTTACAGGATCTGGACTTGAATGAATTCAGAACTCTTTTGGAAACCAATTTATTGGGGGCCGCCTCTTGTGCAAAAGAATCTGCAGCATATTTTATTGAAAAGAACTACGGAAATATCATCAACGTAGCCTCCACAGCGGCGCGAACAGGATTTGCCGGAGGCAGTGCATATTGTTCTTCCAAATTTGCATTAACTGCTTTGACAGAATGCTGGAGAAATGAACTACGCAAACACAACATTCGCGTGATGCAAATCAACCCCAGTGAAGTTCAAACAGAATTTGTAACCAACAGCGGCCGGCCCGCCAGGCCCTTTAACGAAACCAAACTTCAGGCCACCGAGATTGCACACAGCATCCTCGCCATGCTGGAAATGCACGATCGCGGCTTCATCACCGAGCTCACCGTTTTCGCTACCCATCCGCAATGAAATATCCTTCCGCTAAAAAATCATTCGGACAGCACTTTTTAAAAGACCGGAATGTTCTGGACAAGATCAGGGAGATCATTGCCAAATTGGATGTACCGTCCATTCTGGAGATCGGCCCGGGTACGGGAGCCCTTACCGAACAATTGTTAGTTTTCGGAAAAGAACTGAAATGCATAGAAGCAGACAGAGATATGCAGGAATATCTGCTTCGAACCGGAATTCTGAAACCAGAACAACTTATCTGTGGAGATGTATTGGACATTCCTCTCAAAGAAGTCTTTAGCGAACGTCAATTTATACTATGCGGAAATTTTCCCTACAATATTTCTTCGCAGATTCTGATCCATACCCTGTTCAATTCTGCTTTTATCCCCCATATGATCGGGATGTTTCAGAAAGAAGTTGCTTTGCGCGTCATTGCGAAACCGGGCACCAAAGAGTTTGGTTCGTTAAGTGTGCTTGCACAATTGCTTTATGATCCTGTAAAATGTTTTGATATTGCACCAGGGGCCTTTCAGCCACCGCCAAAAGTTACTTCATCGGTGATCCACCTGACCAGAAAACAAGAATTGATGAATCCGGATTTGTTCAGAAAAATCCAAAAGCTGGTCCGGCATGCTTTTCAATACCGGCGTAAAACTTTGCGGAATAATCTAAAATCTTATGTTACTCAACAACAAATGTTGGAGGCTGATTTTTTTAACTGCAGAGCAGAAACCTTAAGTCCGGCTGAATTTATTAAATTGTACGAGAAATTGAATGGCTGATGGAGAATTGGGCTTAAAGCGGGAAGCTAAAAGCGATAAGCGAAGAGAGCAACGTGGAAAGTTCAATGTTCAAAGAGTAAAAAGCTTGATAAATCAGAGAAGGCTCCTAAATTTTTTAATCATAACAGGACAACTGCAAAGCAATTGAATTCATTAAGAATATTGCATAAAACAATTCAACTCACGTGAACTATACGCTAAGGTATCGACTTTATCAAAAGGTCTAAAGGTCTAAAGGTCTAAAAGTCTAAAAGTCAAATGGTCTAAAAGTCAAATCTTCTAATAGTCCAAACGTTCCCATACGAACAAATGTTAGTATTGATTTTTTCGCTTAAAGCTTAAAGCTTCTTTTCGGCATTCACTTTCTCTCCAGCTCACCCAATGTCAAAGTAGGCTGAAAACTTTTTAAGTGGTCGATCCTGAATCCGAAAGGCCTGCCTCTGTACACAAAATTGGTAGCCGCTGATCCTCCTTGTCCGCCAATTTCAACTTTGATTTCAAGTTTGGTCAGCAATTCATTATCGTACTTGACTTCCGGGTAACTCAGACTTACCCCTTTGAGGCCAACTGCAGCGCGGATGGAATCAAGCAATTCAACAGACATTTTTCTGCCGAAATGGACCTCAATCGTGTCGTCCAGGATGAAAACAGCATGTGGTTTAGGTTCTTGCTTGCAAGCCAGCATGAGCAGAATTGCAATTCCAAAATAGAACAGGATTTTTTGCATGTCGGGAAGTTTGAATCTTTGCTAAAGATAGACCTTTGCCCTTCTTGGGCAAATAAAATTTAATGCAAACTGAGGTATATTGAATGAACCCGGTTAAGAATTGATTTAATACGGTGGTTTAATTATTCAACCGGCCTAGCTAAGATCAACTGAGCTTTTGTTTGACCTCGGTAATTTCATATGCTTCAATGATATCTCCTACTTTGATATCATTAAAATTCTTGATGGAAATTCCGCACTCCATATTTTCTTTTACGTCTTTCACATCGTCCTTAAACCTTTTCAGGGACGCGATTTCGGCTGTAGCACCTTCCCTGTTGGGGTATACCACGATGCCATCCCGGATGATCCTGACCGGATTGTTCCTGGCCAGCTTTCCTTCAACAACCATGCATCCTGCGACCGTTCCAACTTTCGAAACTTTGAAAACTTCCCGCACTTCAATTTGTCCGATGATTTTTTCTTCTTTCGTGGGCTCGAGCATTCCTTCCATGGCTGCTTTGATCTCATCGATGGCTTCGTAAATAATTGAATACAGCTTGATCTGTACTCCCTCCTTTTCCGCCAGATTTCTTGCCCCTAAAGAAGGCCTTACCTGAAATCCTATGACAATTGCATCTGATGCTGAGGCCAGCAAAACATCTGATTCTGCAATGGGTCCTACTGCTTTATGAATAACGCTTACCTGAATTTTTTCTACAGAAAGTTTGATTAACGAATCCGCCAACGCTTCAACAGAGCCATCCACATCTCCTTTTACGATTAATTTCAACTCTTTGAAATTACCCAATGCAAGACGGCGTCCAATTTCGTCAAGTGAAATCCGCTTTGCAGCACGGCTTGCTTGTTCTCTGTTGATTTGAGCCCGACGACCGGCAATCAACCTTGCTTCACCTTCATCTTCCATTACCTTAAATTTCTCACCGGCGGTGGGAGCTCCGGGCAACCCTAAAACCAACACAGGTGTTGACGGTGGAGCTTTGGTTAATTTTTGAGCCCTTTCGTTGAACATGGCTTTTACTTTTCCTGCATGTTCACCAGCCAAAATAAAATCTCCATTTTTCAATGTTCCATTTTGCACCAACAATTTGGTGACATAACCCCGGCCTTTATCCAACGAGGCTTCGATAACGGTACCGTTCGCAGGTCTCTTCGGATTGGCTTTGAGATTTAACACCTCGGCTTCAAGTAGTATTTTTTCGAGGAGGGAATCGATCCCTAATCCTGATTTTGCAGAAATATCCTGCGACTGATATTTTCCACCCCATTCTTCCACCAGCAAATTCATTTGGGAAAGTTCATTTTTTATCCGTTCAGCATCTGCTCCGGCTTTATCCACCTTATTGATCGCAAAGACCATGGGTACTCCTGCAGCCTGCGCATGAGAAATGGCCTCCTTGGTTTGAGGCATCACGTGATCGTCTGCAGCAATAATGATCACAGCGATATCTGTAACTTTTGCACCTCGCGCACGCATGGCTGTAAAGGCCTCGTGACCCGGGGTATCCAGAAAAGTAATGGGTTTGTGATCCGGACCTACTTTCACTTCGTACGCACCGATGTGCTGGGTAATTCCACCGGCTTCGCCGGATGCTACGTTTGCTTTCCGGATGTGGTCGAGTAATGAAGTCTTACCATGGTCGACGTGTCCCATAACGGTCACGATGGGTGCCCGCTCAACCAAATCAGCAGGATCATCTACAATATCTTCTTCTTCTTCAACGCCCTCTTCTTCCGCGCTGATGAATTCAATCTTATGTCCAAATTCTTCTGATAAAATTTCAATGACCTCTGCGTCCAAACGTTGATTGATCGAGACGATGATACCCATGTTCATACAGGTCATGATAACATCCGATACGGGTACATTCATCAGATTGGCCAATTCAGAAACGGTCACAAACTCTGTAAGCTGAATAGCGGAAGCATCTTCTGCTGATTGTCTGATGTTTTCCTTCTCCCGCATTTCTTCCCGCTTGTCGCGGCGAATCTTTTGCCTTTTATTTTTTCCACCCTGATGCAACTTGGCCATGGTTGCACGGATCTGATCTTCGATTTCTTTGGTTGATACTTCTTTAGATTGTTCCGGCGTGCGCTGACCTGCACGGTTGCCTCTTTCGTCCGGTTGAAAATCGGATGTGTTTACCTTTTTGCGCTTGCGTTTGCGCTTCTTTTTATCAGCTTCTGATTCTTCTTTCTTTACCGGTGCGCCGCCAGGAGGTGTGGCTGCTTTTTTGGCATCTTCTTTTTTCTTGGTGGTATCTTTTAATTTGCTGGAATCAATTTTTCCAAGAATCTTTAAACCTTGCAGCTGGGGTGCTTCGATGCGGGTTATTTCCTCTGCGACTACAGCGGGTACCTCTGCCGGAGCCGGAGCCTCTGCAGCCGGTTCTTCTTCTTCTTTTTTCTTTTTCCGCTTGGTCTTGGCTTCAGGTTTTTCGAGTTCAATTTTACCAACAACTGTTAGTTTGGGTTTATCTTCTTCATCGACTTTGGCAGTTATGACTTCCTGTGTTTTTGCAGCAGGTTTTTCATCTGGGGCCACAGTGGCAACAGCCGGATCTCCAAACAGATTGATGCTTACCTTCGGTTTTTCTTTGACTACAGCCGGGGTAGCCAGCTTTTGAAGCTGGTCGGCCTGTTCTTTTTCCTGAATATCCTTCTGGAATTCTTTCAGCAGCTCGGTATACATCTCATCGGTAACCTTTGCAGTAGGTTTGTTTTCAATTTCAAAACCCTTCTTCTGCAAAGCCTCTACAACCGTGCTCAGCCCGACGTTAAATTCCGTTGCTACTTTAAATAATACTTTCATTCCTTGCGTTTACCTATACCCAGCCTGTATCAACACAGCACAAGCTCTCAATCTTTTAATTCCTCTTCCAATATTTTTATAACCTCAATAACGGTTTCTTCTTCGAGATCGGTCCGCCGAACCAGTTCTTCAACACTCAATGTCAACACACTTCTGGCAGTATCGCATCCGATCTTTTTAAATGCATCGATAACCCATTCTTCGATCTCGTCGGTAAATTCATCCAGATCCACATCGTCAATTTCTCCTTCATCCTGGTCGCGATATACATCGATTTCATAACCGGTCAGTCTCGAGGCGAGTTTGATATTGGCGCCGCCTTTTCCAATAGCGAGCGACAACTGGTCTGCTTTCAGATATACACTGGCTTTTTTGTTGGCCTCATCAATTTCGATGCTGCTGATCTTTGCCGGTGTAAGCGATCTTTGAATATAGAGATTGAGATTGTTGGTAAAGTTTACAATATCGATATTTTCATTTCTCAATTCGCGCACAATTCCGTGAATCCTGCTTCCTTTCATACCAACACAGGCACCTACCGGGTCGATCCGGTCGTCGAAGGATTCGACTGCCACTTTTGCACGCTCGCCGGGAAGCCGCACAATTTTGCGGATCACAATGAGTCCGTCTTCGATTTCGGGAACTTCCTGTTCCATAAGTCTTTGAAGGAAACTCGGATCTGTTCTGGACAAGGTAATAAACGGCTGGTTATTTTTGAGTTCTACTTTTTTAATGACGGATCTCACGATATCGCCTTTCCGAAAATGATCTCCGCGAATCGTTTCGGTTCTTGGAAGTATCAATTCGTTGTTGGTTGCATCGTCTATGATTAAAAATTCCTTTTTCAAAACCTGATTCACCTCGCCGATGACCAATTCCCCTTCGCGCTCGGAATATCTTTTATAGACATCGTCTTTTTCCAGTTCCATAACTCTGGATACCAGCGTTTGTCTCGCTGCCATGATGGCTCTTCGCCCAAAATCATCCAATTCGAGCTGTTCGTAACATTCCAGCCCTATTTCATATTCCTCGTCAATGGCCATGGCCTCCGAAATCGCGATTTCTTTCAGATCGTCTGTGACCTCCCCATCGGGTACGATCTTGCGGATACGCCAGATCTCGAGATCCCCTTTTTGGGTATTGACGATGACGTTGAAATTTTCATCTGAAGCATATTTCTTACGGATCATGGAACGGAAGACATCCTCCAATACCCTCATCATTGTGGGTCTGTCGATATTTTTGCCCGCTTTAAACTCCGCAAAAGTTTCTACAAGTTTCATTGCACTAAATTTTTATGACAATTTTTGCTTCTGCAATGGCATTATAAGGCAATTGCATTTCTATGTTTTCTTTGATCTTTTTTTTTCCCTCTTTTCTAAGTTCTTCCCGCCCTAATATCAATAATGTGTCGTCCGCATCGAGAATAGTCCCCTGTGTAGAAGACCCATCTGCCAACTTCACCTGCAACTCCCTGCCAATATTTTTGACGTATTGCCTTGGATAAAGCAGTGGCCTGGTTAAACCTGGCGAAGAAACTTCCAGCACATAATCAGGTCCGAACCATCCATTTTCGTCGAAGAATTTTTCCAGATATCTGCTCAAACGCTGACATTTTTCAAAATTCATTCCACTATCGCTGTCGACAAAAATTCTTGTCGTTTTCCCGTGTTGTTCGATCGCCACCAAAAAACAATCCCGAAAGCTTTCTTCCTGAAATTTCTTCGCGAGGAGATCCTGAATTTCTTCTGTGTACATGAGCTCAGGTATTAAAACAAAAAAAGGGAACTTTTCCGTCCCCTCCTCTTAAAAGCCGCACAAAGGTAATACTTTTTTGGCGCATTATCAAGAATTTAGATTCCTGTAATCATTTCTAAAACAATATGTTTGCGGGGTCTGTTAGTGAATTCGGACTTTCCTTAATAAATGGCATTCATTCAAAAAGATCTGCTATACAAAGCCCTCAACAGGGAATATCTTACTGCGGAAGAAGGGCTCTGGCTGTTTAAGCATGCTCCAACAGCCGAATTGATGCATACAGGCCACAAAATCAGGCAATTGCAAGTTCCCGGCAACAAGGTTGGCTGGATCATAGACCGGAATGCAAATACCACCAATGTTTGCATCGCCAACTGTAAATTCTGTAATTTCTACAGGCCTCCGGGGCATCGGGAATCCTACATAACCAAACTAAACGAGTACAGACACAAAATAGAGGAAACCTTCCGCTATGGCGGGCACCAGCTCCTGCTTCAGGGTGGGCACCATCCGGATCTGGGGCTCGATTACTATTGCAAATTGTTCCGGGATCTCAAAAACATGTTTCCCACACTCAAATT
Source organism: Saprospiraceae bacterium (assembly GCA_016716185.1). NCBI lineage: Bacteria > Pseudomonadati > Bacteroidota > Saprospiria > Saprospirales > Saprospiraceae > Saprospiraceae bacterium. The sequence continues at coordinate 192,328 of JADJWV010000003.1, forward strand.
GCACGCACTCGGTCCGCCGGAAATTGCGCATATCACTAAACTCGAAAATTCAAGTCACACCGAAGTCCTGAAAGCGTTGAAGGAAGCTGGACTGGACAGTTTACCCGGTGCCGGTGCTGAAATTCTGTCAGATCGGGTGAGAAGATTGGTTTCCAAAGGCAAATGCGGTTCACAGGAATGGCTCGACATCATGCGTGCAGCACATCAACTTAGAATTACGACCTCTGCGACCATGATGTTCGGTCATGTCGAAACGCATGAAGAGCGGATGGAACATCTGGTTTCCATAAGGCAGGTTCAATCTGAAAAGCCATCAGACGCTAAAGGGTTTCTGGCATTTATTCCCTGGCCGTTTCAGGACGAAGGGACGATGCTCAGAAAACTCAACCGCGCCAGAAATGCATGTACTGCCGACGAATACATCCGGATGATCGCTGTTTCGAGGATCATGCTGCCTAATATTATCAATATTCAGGCTTCCTGGCTCACTGTGGGGAAACCCACGGCCCAGGTCTGTTTATATGCAGGTGCAAACGATTTTGGAAGTATCATGATCGAAGAAAATGTCGTTTCAGCAGCAGGGGCTGCATTCCGGTTCACTGCCAGCGGAATTCAAAAAGCAATACGGGAAGCGGGGTTTGAACCGCAACTCCGGAATCAGGAATACGAACCTTTGGTCTGGGATCCTTCTACTGAAGATCAGAAGCTGGATCGCAGCTTCATGCAGGTAAATTAACATCCAGGTATGTCAGAATTATTTCAGCAAATTGACGAAAGCGTAGCCTTTCTAAAATCGAAACTCGGCCATATCCCTGAAACCGGAATTATATTGGGTACAGGCCTGGGCAAATTATCCGACCGTGTAAAGAAGTTCAAAGAAATTTCTTTCAATCTTATTCCGCATTTTGCGCCTCCCACTGTGGAAAGCCATACCGGAAAAATCATACTGGCCGAATGGAATGATAAGCAGGTCCTCATTTTGTCCGGTCGCTTGCATTATTACGAAGGCTATTCTACCCAGGAAATCACTTACCCCATCAGGGTCTTAAAGGAGATCGGGATCAGACAATTGTGGATCACCAATGCCAGTGGATCTGTTAACCCGGACTTGCATGCCGGGGATGCTGTTTTTCTGAGGGATCATATAAATTTTCATCCTGAAAATCCGCTTCGGGGACATTACGAACCCAGAATGGGGGTTCGCTTTCCGGACATGTCTGAAGTTTACAATAAGAATTTACTTTCCAAAGCCGAACAATGTTGTGTTAAATTAGGCATTCCCTTTCGCAAAGTGGTTTATTTCGGATTACAAGGTCCCAGTTTGGAAACTCCTGCAGAATACAGGATGATCCGCATTCTGGGCGCAGATGTAGTCGGAATGTCAACGGTTCCTGAAGTCATCGTTGCTCATCAATGCGGACTTAAAATTTTAGCGGTATCGTTGGTTACAAATTCTTGTCCCGACGATCCGGATTATGACAAAACCAGTCTGGAATCGGTACTTCGGGTGGTTGAGCAGAATGCGTCGAAGATTTACGATATTATTGAGGCGATGTTGGGGGAGGGGGCTTGTAGGCCTGTAGGCCTGTAGGCTTTTAGGGTGGGGGGAATTTAATTCAGCGAAAAATCTTGAAGCGAAAAGCTTAAAGTGAAAAGCTTGAAGCGAAGAATTTGATTTCTAAATTAAAACTAACTAATGTTAGTTTAAACAATTTCTTTCCAACCCTGAACAAAACTAACAACTAACATCTATCAACAAACTTCTGTCATCTAACAACTAACTTCTATCAACTAACAACTAAAACTGATCCCGACATTCGGTACTGCCAACTGCTTACTGCTCACTGCTGACTGCCAACTGCTCACTGCTAACTGCTTACTGCCAACTGCTTACTGCCCACTGCTTACTGCCCACTGCCAACTGCCCACTGCCAACTGCCAACTGCTCACTGCCAACTGCTTACTGCCAACTGCCCACTGCCAACTGCCAACTTCCTAAACTCTTCTCCACAAAATCAGATCGGTCCGCGGTGGTTCCAATCCGGCATCGCGGATGGATTTGGCGATTTGACCCCGGTGATAAGAAGAGTGATGAGATACATGTGTTAATATATCCAGCAGTTTGGACTGAAATGGATCGGGACTGCTGATGGCTGTATAGTTGATGATCTGTTCCAGCTCCATATCTTTAAGAATGGTTTCGAGTTCGGTTTTATTTTTCACGATGAGTTTGGAAAGGTCATCCAAAGGGAGAATGACCCAAAAGGGATGGTCAAAAGGTAATTTTAAAATTCTGTGTTGCCATACATGTTGGGTCATGATGATGTGCGTAAACATTTTGTATGCATATTCATTAAGTTCCGCTTTTTCCGGGAACAGGATCTCCTGCACCAAATGATTTGCAGCATCGTGATATGCGAATAATTCTTTCAGATAGGTTTTCATGTTGCGTTTATACAATTTTTAAAATAAGTTTTACATAGATCTGGACTTCTCCTGTGTAAAATTAAGGCAGTTCTTTAAAATCAAACTTAATGAAATATCGAATTTGGGTAATTATTTAATCGGTTTTCGGTTTAAACAATATTTTTAAAAGCTATGATTTCTTTGGCTTCAAAGGCCGTAACTTTGCGTCCCTTCATGGAATTCATTGATCAATACCCGGAACTCGAATGGATCACCATTACTGGTGCTGCCGAACACAACCTCAAGCAGGTTTCCTGTAAAATCCCAAGGAACGAACTCGTGGTGATCACGGGTATTTCCGGTAGCGGAAAATCCTCACTTGCCTTTGATACGCTTTATGCCGAAGGCCAGCGTAGGTATATGGAGACTTTTTCCCATTATGCCCGTCAGTTTTTAGGCAATATCGAACGCCCCGAAGTGGAGCGGATCGAAGGACTGAGTCCGGTCATATCCATCGAACAAAAGACGACCGGTTGGAATCCCAGATCTACAGTCGGAACCATCACCGAAATTTACGATTTGTTTCGATTGCTTTTTGCCAGGGCTGCAGATGCTTATTCCCATGCCAGCGGCGAAAAAATGGTTCGCTATACGGAAGAACAAATGCTGGAATTGATCCAGGATCAATTTAAAATGCAGACGGTGAGCATACTGGCACCTGTAGTCCGCTCCCGGAAGGGCCATTACCGGGAGTTGTTTGACCAGATCAGAAAACAAGGTTTCAGCAAAGTGCGCATCGACGGTGTGTTGACTGAGCTCAGCCCAGGCATGCAGGTCGATCGGTTTAAAATACACGATATTGAAGTCCTCATTGACCGACTTCAGATTAACCCTTTAAAATCTGAAAGACTGCAATACAGTGTTCAGACTGCACTAAAAATAGGTCAGGATGTTTTGTTTATTTTATTGCCCGAAGAACAGAAAATTTTTCCCTACAGCAAGCGCCTGATGGATGCCGTATCCGGTATTTCTTATGATGAGCCCTCTCCGAATACTTTCTCATTTAACTCGCCTTATGGAGCATGTCCCGAATGCAAAGGACTGGGTTCTGTTTTCGAAATCGATCTCAAACAAGTCATTCCCGACGATGAAAAAACCATTGCCGAAGGAGGAATTGTCCCCCTGGGCGAGCAAAGGGAAAACTATTTGTTCAGACAGCTCAGGCAAATTGCGGACCGGCATAAATTTACTTTCTCCACTGCTGTCCGGAAAATTCCAAAAAAAGCTATGGATACCATCCTGTATGGTGGAGACGACAGTTACCCAAATCCGAATCCAAACGGATGGTACGAAGATAGTTTTCATCTGGCCAGTGAAGGCCTGGTCAATATGTTGAAGAGGTGGTACCGCGAAACCAGTTCTGAAAAGATCAGGCGATTTGCAGAAGACTTTATGATCGTTACCGATTGTCCGGAGTGTAAGGGAAGCCGGCTTAAAAACGAGAGCCTGTTTTTTAAAATAGCGGACATGAATATCAGTCAGCTGGCACAGATGGATATTTCCGATCTGCACCAGTGGCTCGAAGGATTGGAATCGCGGCTCAGTGACAGGCAAAAAGTCATAGGCAAAGATATTTTAAAAGAAATCCGTGCACGCGTCGGATTTCTTTTGTACGTTGGCCTTGATTATCTTTCCCTGAACCGAACGGCCGTTAGTTTGTCGGGAGGTGAATCTCAGCGAACACGATTGGCAACACAAATTGGTTCGCAACTTACAGGGATCACCTACATTCTCGATGAACCCTCCATTGGTCTGCATCCCCGAGACAACCGCAGGCTCATTCAATCGCTGAGGGAACTGACTGACATTGGGAATACCGTCATTGTGGTAGAACACGATAAAGAGATCATGCAGGCTTCGGATTACATCATCGACCTGGGTCCGGGTGCGGGTGTTCATGGTGGACATATTGTCGCCGAAGGAAAACCGGATGCTTTTATTCAATTGCACTCCATCACCGCAGAATATCTGGCGGGAAGCCGAAATATCGAATTGCCTGGCAAAAGAAGAAAAGGCAATGGGAAGCAGCTTGTATTAAGAGGAGCGCGGGGAAACAACTTAAAAAACCTGAGTATTAAATTTCCTTTAGGAACTTTCATGTGCATCACGGGGGTTTCGGGAAGTGGTAAATCCTCGTTGATCAACGAAACGCTGTATCCCATATTGCGCGAACATTTTTACAACAGTTTGCAAAGGCCTCTGCCCTATGAAAGTATTGAAGGTCTTGAACATCTGGATAAGGTCATCGAAATCGATCAGGAACCTATTGGCAGAACTCCGAGGTCCAACCCGGCTACATATACCGGTGTTTTTACAGAGATCCGGAACTTATTCACGGGATTGCCTGACGCCAAAATCAGGGGTTACAAAGCGGGAAGATTTTCTTTCAATGTCAAAGGGGGACGTTGTGAAACCTGCGAAGGTGCCGGTATGAAAGTCATCGAGATGAATTTTCTTCCGGATGTCCATATTCATTGTGAAACCTGCAACGGGAAACGATACAACCGGGAAACGCTGGAAATTTTATACAAGGGAAAATCTATTGGAGAAGTCCTGGAAATGACTGTTGAGGATGCTGCTGTTTTCTTTGAAAATGTTCCCAAGATTTACAGGAAATTAAAAACGCTGGTAGATGTTGGATTGAGTTACATCACCCTCGGACAGCAGGCTACTACTTTGTCTGGAGGCGAGGCGCAACGCGTAAAACTTGCGGAAGAACTTTCTAAAAAAGATACGGGCAATACACTTTACATCCTCGACGAACCCACCACCGGATTACATTTCGAAGACATCCGGCAATTGATTGAAGTTCTCCAAAAGCTCGTCGAACGTGGAAACACAGTCATGGTGATCGAACACAATCTGGATGTTATTAAAGTCGCAGACGTGGTTTTGGATTTAGGCCCCGAAGGTGGCAAACATGGCGGCCACATCGTAGCGTATGGAACTCCCGAACAACTAACGACTGTTAGTGAATCTCATACGGGCCAGTATTTGAAAGCGGAGTTGGGTCTTTGATACTTTTGCTTGATCCAAAATGGTACATTTTCAATAAAGAGAGCTAAGTAGAATGGCATATCTTGTATTTAACCGCAAAGAGCGCAGAGTCTTTCGCAGAGAACGCAGAGGGATCCCGTTGAGTAAAAACGCAATTTCATAAAAAGGTATTTCAATTGAAACGGTAATTCTCTGCATGCTCTGCGCATGCTCATCTTCCTCAGCGGTTAAAATAATATACTTTTTCAATAAAGAGAGCTAAGTAGAATATGATGCCTTTGAATTTCCACATTCTATTAAGCTTATTAAATTTAATGCATTATCAACAAGAAGTAAGAAGATTTTATTGACTTACGAACAAATGTTAGTTAATAAATCTTTCTACTAAATTTTAATAAATTTAATAGAATGCATACCCCCGCTCTTTTCATTGATTTGCAAAATGTAAAATCCCGGGTGTAAATCATCAACCGGAAATTTGTATTGCTGACTTCCGGATTGAATATCCAGATTAAAGGATTTTGCAGTTTGACCGCTGATATCTTTGATTTGGATTAGACCTTTCAAAGTTCTCTGACTATTCATTGTTACGTCTAAAGAATAATTCACAGGGTTTGTCTTCAGCTTAATTTCAGAAATTTCAGATTGAATGGTTCCTACATTAACTGCACAGGATAATCCTCGTCTGATCTGACCGCGAATTTCACCCGGTGGATTGGCAGCGGTGTGCACATTCACATAAGCTCCATCACTCTCAATTTTCTTTGCTACAGTTCCCTGGATATCGACGACTCCTGCAGCATATGGATTCGGGAGTTCGAGAGGAATTAAAACAGAACCATTGGCTCCAAATCCTGCGTCGTGAATATGCGCAGAAAGGGCATCCCCATTGAGGTCAATGGCAAATACTGTATATTCCAACTCTGTAGCTGCTTTATTCACCGCAACATGCGATGCACCATACCCTGCAACATTTTTCTTCGGTACTTCCTGATCGCCACACAAATCAAAAGCATATACATTAAGCAAATTGTTCTGAATTTGTCCACGGATTTCTCCAGCCGGGTTTGCCGCGGTGTGTATATTAAAATACAATTCGTCCTTCAGAAATGCCAGCGTTTGCACGCGAGTTAAAGCAGTCGAACCGGAATACACTCCGGGGAAAGGTGTTGGAGTCAGTGGCGCCACAACCGGTCCACTCTGTCCGGCAGCGGCATGGTGTATATGTGCATTGGTTGCATCTAATCCTTCTGAAATCACGAGATAATACAAGGTATCAAACGCAGGATAGCCCAGGACACCGTATCCGTACCCTCTTGCTGAGGTAGTAACAGGTGGTGTTTCCTGGTCCCCGTTTAAAAAGGCATTGCCACTGAATATTGCCGGCGATTGAACCTGACCCCTAATTTCTCCATCTGGAAAAGCTGCGGTATGTATATTGACATAAACACCCGTATCAAAAGCGTTTAAGATCACATCAATCACTGTTAACTGATCATCGATGACACCGGTGATAAATGTTCCTGAATTCAGATCAGCGATCACCGGACCGGTTGAATTTGCATCGCCCTTGTGGATGTGGACGGCAGTAGGAAGTCCTGTAAGACCGATTGGCATGATTTGATAGTCAATTCTCGTCAAATTCGGAGAAACTCTCAATACACCTAAACCCAAACCTGGAGCAGGCACGGGTGGAACCTGGCTGGATCCCAGTAAAACCACAGGCATGATCAATTCTGCTCTCCAATCCAGCTGTCCCCTGATCTCGCCAGCAGGGAATACACTTGAATGCAGATTAACATAGAGCCCGCCGGAAGTCGCCAATTCCAGAAACAGGGCAGGAACAGGCACTATAGCGTTTATCCTTTGACCGGTAATAAATGATGTAAGATTCAAAAACACAGGACCGTTGGTGGCCCTGTCACCCAGGTGAAGGTGGCAACCCGTAACATTGCCTGTGATGTTTGAAAATGCGCCATGTATTTCCATTTCGCTGAGGTCTTCAGAAAGCAGGAAGGTAAATAAGCCGCTGGCATCGGTCCGGACCATGGGTACTTCATTATTGCCATTCATTTCTGCAATAAATAACAGCTGCCCATTTTCTGCATAAACCGAATGCACAAAAAACATTAAAAATGCAATAGACCGCAAAAAAGTAATTGTTGATTTCATAGTCCTATAATTTAATCGTGAAGGAAGGCTAAAGAATAATTATTGCCAGATTGAATACTACAAATTCATGTTTACAAAATTAATTCTTTAAAAGAATCAATTTCAAATTTTAACACTTTAAAGAAACACCTGCTTGTTTCAAATGGTTTTGGAGCTGATCTTGAAATTAAGCAAGTAAAGCGGATACTGCATGAACGATATCTGTTTTTCCAAGGCCATATTTATCGAGAAGTTCAAGGGGTTTACCAGATTCACCAAAAGAATCATTGACTGCGACAAAGGCCTGTTTACAAGGAAACTTTTGGACTAAAAGCTGAGCTATGGAGTCTCCCAGTCCTCCGTTGCGCTGGTGCTCTTCGCAGGAAACTACCCGTTTGGTTTTCATAACGGATCTAAGGATTGCCTCTTCGTCTAAGGGTTTGATGGTATGTATATTGACCACTTCACAATCAATTCCACGGGATTCCAACTCTCTGGCAGCTTCAAGTGCCAGCCAGACCAAATGGCCGGTCGCGATGATGGTCACATCAGATCCTTCCTTAAGCAACTGCGCTTTGCCAAATTCAAATTTTGTGTTTTCCAAAAAAACAGGCCAGTCGGGCCTGCCAAACCGAAGGTATACCGGTCCGTCGTGTTCAGCAATAGCCAATACCGCTTGTCTGGTTTGTTCGGCATCTGCCGGAACGACCACAGTCATCCCAGGCAGCATCTTCATTAATCCAATGTCTTCTAAAATCTGATGGGTTGCTCCGTCTTCTCCCAGAGTAAGTCCGGCATGTGATGCACAAATCTTCACATTTTTTCCGGAATATGCAATGGACTGCCTGATCTGGTCGTACACCCGCCCTGTACTGAAATTTGCAAAGGTCCCGGTAAATGGAATTTTACCAACAGTTGCCATTCCGGCTGCCATACCCATCATGTTGGCTTCCGCAATTCCTGTTTGAAAAAACCTGTCTGGAAATTCTTTTTCAAAAGCATCCATTTTCAAAGAACCGATGAGGTCCGCACACAAAGCTACCACTTGTTCGTTTTGACGGCCCAGTTGCAAAAGGCCTTCGCCAAATCCATTACGCGTTGCAGATTTTTTTGAAGATTGAAATGTATCCCAGGACATAGTTAGAAGTTGGCAGTTAGCCGTTGGCAGTTGGCAGTAAAAAGTTTATAATTTGAAGATCTTTTATAGACAAGTTTATATGGCTTCCATTTATTATCATTGAAATGAATATAAGAGTGAAATTATAATTAAATGAACATTGATTTGTACTGTATTAAATTCAATTTTATAAAACTACTTATAAGCTATTTTATCTGTCCACCTCAATCTGCCAACTATTGACTATAACCGCTGACTGTTGACTGCCAGCTGTTCCCTGCCAACTTTCTCAATAATCCCCCATCGTCTCTTCCAGCTGTGCCAGAGCAAGGACTGTTTGTTCATCGTTGGGAGCAACACCGTGCCATTTGTGCGTGCCCATCATAAAATCAACGCCGAAGCCCATGATGGTTTTCATTAAAATCACGATGGGTTTTTGTTGGTTAGTTTTTGAAATGGCGGTTTCAAGACCGGTTACAACTTGCGACATATCATTTCCATCCATGTGCAGCACTTCCCAGCCGAAACTTTTCCATTTGGCTTCGAGATCCCCGAGGTTCATTACCTTATGGGTTGGACCATCTATTTGCTGGCCATTCCAATCGACCGTGACGATCAGATTATCTGCTTTGTAATGTGCTGCAGCCATAGCTGCTTCCCAGATTTGGCCTTCCTGAAGTTCGCCGTCTCCAGTGAGTACATATACAAAATGAGGATCCTGGTTTAATTTTTTAGCAAGCGCAGTTCCGAGCGCCACACTGAGTCCCTGACCCAAAGAACCGGAAGCAACCCTTACTCCGGGTAGTCCTTCATGGGTGGTTGGGTGGCCTTGTAATCTCGAGTTGATTTTTCTAAATGTATTTAATTCCTCTAGAGGGAAATACCCACTTCTGGCGAGGATGGAATAAAAAAGAGGGGAGATATGTCCGTTGGAAAGAAAAAACAGGTCTTCCCCGTGGCCTTCCATTTGAAAAGGCAGATATTTTCGGAGAAACCTGAAATACAAGGCTGTCAAAAAATCAGCACAACCCAGAGAACCTCCCGGGTGACCGCTGGCGCACCGGTTGGTTTGGCGAATGATATCTCTTCTGACCTGAGTTGCTAAACGTTTGAGACCATCGACATTCATACCGGCAGCAAAAGTAGTCAAAGAATCTAAAATGACTTACAAATCATTGAGCCTTTGGAATAAATACATAGTTTATTTGCCATATGACTGATGGGTGAATCGTCTTGGACGAATCGTCCATTGCCTGGCAAAATACCGGAGCTGATCTTCAAAGGCGCGAATCCAATAGTCAATGTCGTGGCCACCCGGACTTTCGTGGTATTCGTGATTCAAATTCATCGACTTTAATTTCGATTGAAACTGACGATTCGCCTGTATAAAAAAATCATCGGTACCGCAGTCAATTCTGAATCTTAAATCCGGATGGCAGTGGGAATCCAGGAGATAGAGACAACTGAATTTTTGCCAGAGGTCTTCACGGCCTCTGAACCTGCCGAATACTTCTTCCAGATTCCATTCCCCGGGAAACGGAAGGATATCCAAAGCCCCGCTGATGCTACCTGCCAAGCCATACAGCCCGGGATGTTTCAAAGCCAAATAAATAGCCCCATGGCCGCCCATACTCACCCCCGTTATCCCTCTGAAATTTTTATCCCGAAGGGCTGGATAGTGCCGTTCGACATACAGCCTGACCTCTTCGGAAATATAGGTATCGAATTTGCTCTGGGGAAGTACAGGACTGTTTACATACCAGCTCGCATAATTTCCATCCGGGCAAACAATGATGATTTTAAATTGGTCTGCCCAGTTCCGCAATTGCATTTCTACGTAATTCCAACCCGAGTAATCGCTGCTGTGTCCATGGAGCAAATAAAGCACCGGGTATTTTTCATGGCTCCCTTCCGTAACATCTGGTTGAAAGATGAGGGCTGGAAAAGAACGGCTCATTTGTGTGCTATATATCTGAACGGTGTCCACTCTGGCAGTGCTATGTGAAATAAAATGGATAAGCAGGCAAAAGAATGTACTAACTGTTTTCATTGGAAAATGTTGAATCTGCTCAGCAGACCACCGGAATAAAGGTATGCATTCCGTAGATTTCATTTAACAGGATGTGAAAGGGTTTTCTAATTTTGAGCCCTATGCAGGGAAAACACCTGTATTCTATCGACATGTTGCGGGGCCTGGTGGCCCTGTTGGTTTGTTTATATCATTTTACGGAAGGTTTCTTTCCGGAAGATGATGTGTTCAGATTTATTTTCTCGCGGGGCTATCTGGGAGTGGAGATCTTTTTTATCATCAGCGGATTTGTCATTCCTTTTACGATGTACAAATCTCATTATGAACATTCGCATGCCGGAAACTTCATGCTCAAAAGGTTGATCCGCATTGAGCCTCCCTATTGGTGCAGCATTGCCTTGATTTTTTTAATCGAGTATGTATCCACGTTTTTCAGACACTACAAGGATAAAGAAATCTATTTTGAATGGAAGCCGTTGCTTTATCATGTGCTCCACATCAATGATTTTCTGGAGACTCCTTGGCTGAGAGGGATCTATTGGAGTCTGGCTATTGAAGTCCAGTATTATCTTTTGATGGCATTGATTTTTCCGTTTATTTTATTTAGAAAATTCTGGCAAACTGTTGCGGTCCTGTTTTGCTTTTGCTTGGGACGCTGGTTGGATGCAGATGAATTGGTATTTTATTATGGCTGTCATTTTGTGACTGGTATTGTGCTTTTCAATTACCACATTGGTGATCTGAATACGAAGCAGGTTTGGATTGGTTTATTGTTTTGTTTTGGCATCACATTATGGTGTTTTGATATCTACCATTTATCGGCCAGTGTGGGATCCGCCTTATTCATTCTTTATTTTAACAAAATGGTATCTCCACTGGTATTTCTTGGAAAAATATCGTATTCGTTTTATCTGATCCACATTCAGGTGGGATGGACATTGTTGGATGCCATTGAGCGAAGTTATCCGAATACGAATTTGATGCGAAATATGATAATCAGTATTGCAATAACTATTCTTGCTTCGTGGTTGTTTTATCTGCTGATTGAAAAACCAAGCCATCATTGGGCGCAGAAAATAAGATGGGGAGGGAAGGCAGAAAGCTTAAAGCGGGAAGCTGAAAGCGGGAAGCTGAAAGCGTAAAGCTGAAAGCGTAAAGCTGAAAGCCCATACAAATCACAACAACAATTGAATACTAATCATGTTTTATTCAGATAGACACGGCAGACGCATTGTATTTTGTTATCATGAAAAAAGTAATAATTCTATTGTTTTTCCTTTATAATAATAGTCTCAATTTATTTTCGCAATTTGAGGACTATCAATGGATCTTGGGGTATTATAGTGGACAGGGTCCAAACACCATGAACTTTAATTTTGAAAATGAACAGCTACAAATCACTACCAGGCATTCGTCCTATAAGGTATCTGACGGAAATGCTATCATCTCTGCACCCGATGGCAAGAAAATCATCGCCATGTCCAATGCTTACACCATTTACCATCGTGAACTCGACACCATGGTCAACGGGGGCCGCATCAATCGAAATACAGCCTTTTACAGTAAATACGGATCTTCCCTGGCACAATCCGTTTTAATCCTTAACCTTCCAGGTTCATCCAGCTATTATAAAGTATTTTATTTTTGGGAAGATCGGCCGAAACCCGATAGTTTTGTTCAAGTTAACAAACTATACGAAGCAACCATTGATGCACAATTGAACCAGGGTCTGGGCCAGGTCTTAGATTACGACGTCCTGGTGGATACAGACCGTTATGATTTTGGCAAATTGCAAGCTTGTCGCCATGCCAATGGCCGGGACTGGTGGGTTGTCATCCCTAGAAGGTATGCCCCACAACTACTGGTGTATTTGTTGGATCCTTCGGGTATACGTCGACACCATGTAGAAGCATTGCCCTTTGACATCAAAACCGGTATCGGGCAAGCCCAGTTCAGTCCCGATGGCACTCAATACGCCATTGCCCAATCTCAGGACAATTTTCGGCAAGGTCAATATTTGCAACTTTTTGATTTTGATCGCTGCAGTGGGACGTTTAGCAACATGAACTCAATCCATTTCCAGGATACTTTTGGGGGTGGCGGTTTAGCATTCTCATCCAACTCTCAAATTCTCTACTTTGCAAGCACGAAAACAATTTATCAATTTTATCCCAAACAATCTGATGTGGCTGGCTCCAGAACTTTAGTTGGAGAATATCAAGGAATGATTGATAGTTTCTTCTCCTGGGCACCCTGTCATATAGGATATTTAATTCTTGCGCCAGATCATAAAATTTACATCACTAATACAACGACAACGTATTGGATGCACAGCATCGAATATCCGGATAGCATTGGCAGATCTTGTAAATATTAGGAAGGGAGGTTAAAGTTGCCTGCTCCAAACTTTAGTTCCATTCCATCCTACCCCCATTTTAGGTTGGGACCGGTCGATGAAAGCATTTGCGACAGTCTTGGTATCGACAATATCCCACTGGCCCGATGGCGATACGAAGCCAATGCAGCTGAGCTACAAACTATTCATTTTTTTGATCTCTCAAACTACGATCCCAGCGAATGGTCCTGGGACTTTGGAGACCAAGCCAGCGGATCGAATATTTATTCAAATCTGTCCAATCCTGTACACCGCTTTTCAAGCCCGGGAGTATATCGCATCTGCCTCACTGTGCGCAATGCAAATGGTTCGGGTACTCAGTGCAAAGAGGTCAACATACTTTTTACCTCTAACGAACAAGATCTACCTAAATTAAAACCTAGCATTCAGTGGCAATATTATACTCAATCACATACCTTATCTATAGATGCAATCAACTTACTAACACCAGTTAGCATTGCAATTGGCAATGCTCATGGCCATACACTGATCCATAAACACGTTAAAAATCTACCGGCAGAGATTTCATTAGTTGATTTTCCTCCAGGAGTTTATTGGATAAAAGTTATAGATAGTGAGAAACACTTATTATTTAATAAAATAATAATTCCTTAAGAATTTTTCAGAATTAAAGTTTTTTAAATCTGAGTCCAATAATTATATTATAAAGACACGATACTGTGAGCTGAATTTTCTTTTATTTGGGTTTGTATTCCCTTGCCATTCTTTTCAACGCGACCATTTCCTTCATCATTTCCCTGGCTTCTTCGCAGGGCGCTCCGAAATAGGTTTTTCCGGATTCGAGGTCTTTACCAACTCCGGATTTTGCAAGGAGTGTAACCCGGTCACCAATTCTTAAATTTTGTGCTACCCCAACTTGTCCATACATCGTTACCCAATCACCCACAATTGTTTTTCCTGCGATGCCCACCTGCGCCGCCAACAAACAATGTTTACCGATAACAACTCCGTGACCGATATGCACCTGACAATCTATCTTTGTTCCTTCGCCAATGATTGTATCTCCGCTTACTCCTTTGTTGATCGTGGTTCCTGAACCTACATCCACGTGATCGTGTATCACTACGCGACCACAGGATCTCCATTTTCGAAATCCCTCAGCTGTTTTTTTAAAATAAAAAGCATCCGTTCCGATGAGTGCTCCGGATTGTATGTTTACATGTTGACCAATCACAGTATATTCACCGACAACGCTGTTGGCCCCGATATAACTATATGCTCCAATCACCGCATGATGCCCGATAAAAACATTCGCATCGATATGTGCCGTTGGATGTATCCAGGATGAATCTGAAATCGCCTGATGCTGATTGACAATGGGTCTGGATTCAAGGACCAGCTGATTATACACTTCGAAGGGCTGATCGGTTACCAATAGGGTTTTTCCTTCCGGACAATCCGTCTCTTTATTGATCAAAATAGTCGTTGCTGCAGAATGTATCGATTTTGCATAATATTTTTCGGCATCCACAAATGTCAGATCACCCTTGCGCACTTTATGTATTTCATTGATGCCTAAAATGAGCTGGTCTCTTTGGCCAATTATTTTCATCCCAAACCTTTCTGCGAGGTCTTTTACGGATAATGCTTTTGCTAATTGCATAGACTATAATTTAATGTGCTTCCAGCCAATTGTTTCCAAATCCGATTCCCACTTCAATGGGCACTTTTAATTCGGGTATTGCATGTTTCATTTCGTATTGAATGATTTGTTGCATTTTTTCTAATTCACTTTTTGGAACATCAAAAACCAATTCATCGTGTACCTGAAGAATCATTTTCGATTCCAGATTTTCTATTCTCAAACGATCGTGAATATGTATCATCGCCAACTTGATCATATCTGCAGCAGTGCCCTGAATCGGTGTATTTATGGCCACGCGCTCGGCATTGGTTCGCGCGAGTGCATTTTTAGAATTGATATCGCGCAAGACTCTTTTGCGCCCGAGCATCGTCGCAACGTATCCATGGGTTCTTGCATTCTCCACGACATTGGCCATGTAAGATTTCAAGCCGCTGTAAGTTTTAAAATATTGATCGATCAGATCTTTGGCATCGGTGCGGCTGATGTTCAATTGCCTTGAAATATTGGTCGAACCGGCACCATATAAAATCGAAAAATTGACCGTTTTCGCATTGCGCCGTTGATCGGCAGTCACCTGATCGTAATCTACATTATAGACTTTTGCAGCCGTAGCGCGATGGATATCCTGCTCTTTGATAAATGCATCGAGCATCATCTCTTCATTTGCGATTTCCGCAATCAGTCTCAGTTCTATTTGCGAATAATCAGCTGAAATCAGAACATGATCTGCATCTCTGGGAATAAAAGCTTTGCGGATCTCCCGCCCCGCTTCGTCCTTGATGGGAATATTCTGCAAATTCGGATTTTCGCTGGCGAGCCTGCCCGTTGCTGCACGTGCCTGGTTGAACGAACTATGCACTCTGCCTGTTTTGGGATTGATCATCAAAGGCAAAGCATCTACGTAAGTCGATTTTAATTTTGATAATTTCCTGAATTCGAGAATGTCGTAAACAACTTCATTTTCTTCGGCCAATTCGCTTAACTTTTCTTCATCGGTGCTGTATTGGTTGGTACTTGTCTTTTTCCATTTATAGGGAATCTTCAATTTATCAAACAACACCTCGCCCACTTGTTTCGGACTTGCGATATTAAACCGCACGCCTGCTTTTTGGTAAATTAATTGTTCGGCTGCATAAATTTGTTTTTCGAGAACTTTCGAATAATCATTCAGAAAATCACCATCGATGCGTACGCCGGCATGTTCCAGATCGCATAATACTTTTACCAGAGGAAGTTCGATTTTGCGCAAAACGCTTTCCAATTCATTCTTTTGAATTTCTTCTTTTAAAACCGGAAGCAATTGTAAAGTCATATCGGCATCTTCCGCTGCATATTCTTTGATCTTTTCCAATTCGACATCCCGCATGGACCCTTGCTGCGCGCCTTTCTTCCCGATCAATTCTTCGATAGCAACCATTTTATAGTTGAGATAACTTTCGGCGAGATAATCCAGTTTATGCCGCTGATCGGGTTCGATCAGATAATGTGCAATCATCGTATCGAATTCCGGAACAGGTAGATGCACTTCATACCATTTCATCATGAGCATATCGTACTTGATATTTTGTCCGATGAATTTTTTTGTTGTGTCTTCCAACAGATCTTTAAATTGTTTAACGCATTTTCTGGCTTCACTTTGCTCTGCAGGCACCGGCACATAATAGGCCTCTCCTGCTTTTATACAAAAAGACATGCCTACCAGCTCTGCCTGATTGGCATCGATACCGGTGGTTTCCGTATCAAACGAAATCAGTGCAGCATCTGAGAGGCTTTTCAATAAATTGCGGATCTCTGCATCGGATTGGACCAAATGATAGGTATGTGGCGTTGAATGAATGTCGTGCTCGCCTATTTTATAAGCTTTCGTCTCGGTTTGAGACGCAGACGATTCCTGCGCAACTTCTTCAGCAAACAAAGTGGATTGTGTAGGTTTAAATGCCGCTCCCAGTATGGTATCTGCAAGACTTCTGAATTCAAGCAGCTTGAACAGTTCCATCAGTCTTGCTTTATCAAATCCTTCAACCCGGTACATTTTTTCGTCGAAGCGGATGGGCGCATGAATATCGATGGTTGCGAGTTTTTTACTCAATAGCGCGAGGTGTTCGTGCTCAATGATTTTGTCTTTGAGTTTACCGGCCACTTTGTCTTTATTCAGCAATAAATTTTCGATGGTATCAAATTCCTCAAGAAGTTTCGCTGCGGTCTTCTCACCCACTCCCGGAATTCCGGGAATATTATCGACGGCATCGCCCATGAGTCCGAGCATATCAATGACCTGGTCAACTCTCCTGATACCCCAGCTTTCGGTGATTTCCTTAGGGCCCAGAATATCGACTCCATTGCCTTGTCTGGAAGGTTTGTACATAAAAACATGATCTTCTACCAGCTGACCGTAATCCTTATCCGGTGTGACCATATACACTTCAAAGCCTTCTTTGGAAGCCTGCTTGGCCAGTGTTCCAATCACATCATCTGCTTCGTAGGCTTCGACGGTGACGATCGGTATGTTAAATGCTTTGATGAGCTCTTCGATATAGGGAAATGCATTGGTAATATCTTCCGGTTGCGCTTCCCTGTTTGCTTTGTATTCGGGAAATTCTTTATGCCGGAAAGTCGGTCCGGACAAGTCAAAAGCTACTGCCAGATGCGTTGGTTTTTCGCGACTGATGATATCCCAAAGCGTTCTCGTAAATCCGTTGATGGCGGAAGTATTCAATCCCTTGGAATTGATCAAAGGCCTCGTTATAAAGGCATAATGCGCCCGGTAAACGAGGGCATGGCCATCCAGCAGGAATAGTTTTTTCATATACAAAAATGAAGGGTGAAGATAGGGAAAAGATTATAGTTGATGGATTATCCCAATTCATGCATTGGAATCCAGTTTCTTAGCTTAAGGCATAACCATTATGCATATAATATATTTTCAATTCTAATGCAGAGATTGGGATTATCCATATTGGATGATGGAGTCCCGATAAAATGATATAGCTCTTTTACAAAATAAATAATCGCGAACATTTAATCGGGAGGTCGAAAAATCTACATTAAAAATCAAAGCTGCAAAAACATCCGTACCGGATCTTCCAATAATTCCTTCACTTTGACCAGGAAACGGACAGAAGAAGATCCATCGATGAGGCGATGATCGTAAGAGAGCGCCAGATACATCATAGGCCTGGCCACAATGGTTCCATTGACTACGACTGGCCTTTCTTTTATGGCATGCATTCCAAGTATTGCTGATTGCGGCTCGTTGAGGATAGGGGTACTCATTAAAGAACCGAATATGCCTCCATTGGTAATTGTAAACGTGCCTCCAGACATTTCATCCATTGTCAGCGAAGCCGTGCGGGCTTTGTCTGCAAGAATTTTCAATTGCTTCTCGAACTCATAGATGCTCATGTGTTCGACGTTTTTAACCGGAGGTACAACCAGCCCTTGAGGAGTGGAAATCGCAATGGCAATATCGACATAGTCGTGATAAATGATTTCTTCGCCTTCAATAAAAGCATTGACTTCGGGCATTTCAATCAGTACCTGGCTACAGGCTTTTGCAAAAAGCGACATAAAGCCGATTTTAATGCCGTGTTTTTTTTCGAAATCTTCGTTGTATTTCTTTCTGAGTTCAATTAATGCTGACATATCCACTTCATTAAAGGTCGTCAGCATAGCGGTCTGATTGCGGGCATTTACCAGGCGTTTGGAAATGGTTCGACGCATCCGGCTCATTTTCTCTCGTCTGGTATTTCGAAGATCTGCTGAAGTTAATACTGCATCCAATTTTATTTCCTTTCCGGATTCCAGGAATGTATCATCTTCAGAAATGGATTTATGGGATGATGCCATTAAGGCATCCTGTTTTGTGATTCGACCTCCTTTTCCTGTACCAGGTATTTTAGATACAGAAATTTCTGCTTCTCTTAAAATTTTAGCTGCAGACGGGGCTGCAATTTTATCAACTTTAGATTCCTGTTCAGAAACTTGAGTGCGAATGGTCGTTGAATGATTTTCAATCGGAGTCATCATTGAAGTATCGATGTGGGCAACCAGCGCACCAATCGGCAGATCCTCTCCTTCCCTGGCAACGTGCACCAATTTTCCTGAAGCTTCTGAAGGAAATTCAAGTGTGGCTTTATCTGAATCAAATTCACAAATCGGTTCATCCAATTGCACGACGCTTCCATCCGGTTTCAACCACCTGGAAAGGGTAACTTCGGTAATGGATTCTCCGATAGGAGGTACCTTTAATTCAATGATGGCCATATTTGCAATGTTTTTGTAAAAATAATTTATTAGGAGCTAAACTCTGGACTGATCCATAATTCTGATTATTAACCACATCTAAACGGGCATTGTTCATTTAACATTCTATTTAATTCCATTTGACATACAAGATTAAATTCCGGTCTAACTTGCATAATCATAAACTCCGGATGGAAAAGCGGCGTTTAATTTTTAAAAAATTCGATAGTTCTGAACGGATATGAAGAGGACGTTTAAGTATTACCGGATCATGTGGATCCGGCATGATCTGTCCGCCGGAATTTCAGTGTTTTTAATTGCCTTGCCCTTATGCCTGGGGATTGCACTTGCCTCAAATGCACCCGCTTATGCCGGTGTGCTTTCAGGTATCATTGGTGGGATCGTAGTTGGTCTGATCAGCAAATCGCCGTTTGCGGTTTCGGGTCCTGCGGCCGGGTTAACTACGGTTGTTGCAGCCGCTATCATTGGAATGGGTGATTTCAGATTATTTTTATTGTCCGTTTGCATTGCTGGATTATTTCAAATCCTTTTGGCTATTTTCAAAGTAGGAGTCCTTGTTCATTATTTCCCCTCTTCTGTGATCAAAGGAATGTTGGCAGCGATCGGGATTTTACTGATATCCAAACAAATTCCAATAGCTCTCGGATATGACCAACCCGATTTTTGGACGAGTGGATTTCTCGAAGTTTTTGAATCTAAAAATTTTTTAGGCAATCTTTCAAATTTCTGGGATCACCTGAGTGTATCTACCATTCTCATTACGGCTTTTTCTTTGGGAATATTAATTTATTTCAGGAATACGCGCCACAAAAAGTTAAGGAGCCTGCCCGCTCCATTTTTTGTCGTCGCTTTCGGAATATTCGCCGCTTTTCTTTTATCAAATTTAGAACTTGGAATGGTTCTGAAACCAACCCAAATGGTTGAAGTTCCGCTTCGTATTTTTGATGACCTGGTATTTCCGGATTTTTCAAAACTGTTTTCATCGGTTGAGATTTGGGAAACGGGATTGACCCTTGGCTTGTTGGCTTCCCTGGAAACGCTGCTTTGTATTGATGCCATGGATAAACTGGATCCGCACAATCGCATCACGCCTGTAAACCGGGAATTATTTGCACAAGGTGTGGGAAATCTACTCTGCGGAATTCTGGGCGCTATACCACTCACTGCAGTAGTTGTAAGAGGTTCGGCAAATATGGAAGCAGGAGCAAGAACCAAAATGTCTGCCATTACCCATGGCTTTTTATTACTTCTTGCTGTTGTTTTGTTTCCGATTGTTCTCAATAAAATCCCCTATGCTTCTCTTGGTGCCATATTGCTGGTGACAGGTTATTATCTGACCAAACCGAAATTGTATAAAAACATGTTTTCAATTGGATCGAATCAGTATTTGCCATTTTTAATTACCATATTTATGATCCTGATGACCAACTTACTAATAGGTGTGAGCATTGGATTGTTACTTTCGATCTATTATATTGTACAGAAAAATTTTAAAGCGGAATATAAATTGTCTCACACCAGACAGGAAGGCATAGATGCATACACGGTCAAACTCAACACCAATGTAACATTTCTAAACAAAGTGAATTTGCGAAAGGTATTGGATGAAATTCCGGAATACAGCATACTGAATATCGATGGCAGAGATTGTAATTTTCTTGATTATGACATTCTGGAGATCATTAGTGACTTTCACAACAAAGCAAGGGACAGACACATTGAATTGCATCTGATGGGTATACAAAAAGTTGAATCGTTTTCCATTCACGATTGACAGGACTGGGTGCTCAATTTAATATTTGAATCTATCCAGGTCTTATTTATTTTGATTAAGAGCGTCCGTTAGCAATTCAGCGAATTTATCGGGGGAGCAGGCAAAACAGGGAATTCTAAAACTATTCAATTTGTGGGCAAGTGACATATCGTATTCCGGGATGCCATTGTCCGACAAACTCAACAGGCAAAACATACTTGCACCTCTTTCCAACAACCATTGAATCTGTTTGAGAAGAGGGTCCTTACTGCCCCCTTCAAATAGATCGCTGACTAAAAAGATGAGACAATCAGAAGGATTTCTGATTTTTTGAGCTGTATAGCTCATGGCCAATCCAATATCGGTACCACCCCCACAAGCAGTACTGAATAAAAGGTTAACAGGATCATCGTATTTTCCCGAGAGATCAGATACTTCAGTATTGAAAAAAATAAGATGTGTTTCAATGGTCTTTAAGGAAGCCAGAACAGAAGAAATGATTGCAGAATAAATCATGCTTTCCACCATGGATTCCGAAGTGTCGACCAGGATAAAAATTTCTGGAAGCCGATTTCCCTTGCGGTAACCATACCATTGTTCGGGTATGATGGATTTAATTTCGTTGTTATAGTGCCTCAAATTCCTTTGGATAGTTTTTTTCCAGTCGATTTGGCCCGATTCAGGCAACAAGGGTTTAGATACGGGAACCTTTGCCTTTTGTATGGCTGGTATCAACTTATTTTTTATTTTTTGCTCGATCTCAGCAACGATTTGCTGAACAAGCTTCCTTGCTACATTCCTGGTTTTATCGGGCAGCAGATGCTGGAACTGAAGAATATTGGCAACCATCGATACGGAAGGTTCGATTTTTTCCAAAAGTTCGGGTTCCAGCAGCATTTCTTTGACTCCCTGTCGTTCTAATGCATCCTGTTGCATGATCTGAACAACTTCCGATGGAAAATGTAAGCGGATGCCATCCAGCCATTTCTTTATTTTCAGCGGTGATTTGCCAAACCCCGATGTGCCTTTTCCGCCATACACTGCATCCAGAAGTTGTTCAACTTCCTTAAATTCATGCTCCTGTTCGTCGTTTTTTGGTTCTTCGGAATCATCGCCTAAAACCAATTTCCATCGTTGCAGAGGATTGAGTTCCATACCATGCAAAATTAGTATTTTTACAAGCTTTTATTGAATCGTATGAGCAGTTATCTGAAGTGGTTTTTTTCTATTGCATTCAGCTGGTTAATCTGGTTTTCTTTAATGCGAATATGTTTTTTGGTTTCCGCATATTTTTTCAATTATCAGATTGAAGCCGGTGAAGTGGTAAAAATTTTATTTCAGGGAATGTATATGGATGCTTCTATGGCTGGATATCTGATGTTGATCCCTTTGTTGCTTTTTTTTGTAAAAGATTATATTCCTTATTCAAAGATAATTTTCTACTATCACTTGATTTTTTCAGGCATCATTTCAATACTTTATAGCGCAGATGCAGTGTTATACAAGGAGTGGGGTTACAGGATGGATAAAACGGCTTTTATATATCTGGCAAACTTTAAAGAGGCGGGAAATTTTATTGCGTTTTCCAATGTATTGATAGGGATTTCATTAATAGGATTATATTTCTATGTAGCCTGTGTTCTTTTTAAAAAAATAAAGATCGAACCAAGTCAATTACAAAAAAAGAGCATCTATTTATTCAACTTGGTTTTCCTTCCGGCCATGATTTTGCCGATCAGAGGTGGAACCGGTATCATACCCATGAATCCTGGTAAAGTATATTTCAGTACACATGCCATTTCAAACCATGCTGCACTTAATGTTCCGTGGAATCTGTTATACAGCATCAATAAAACAAGAAAATCAGATCACGAGATTCAGTTTATGGAATCAGAAGAAGCAGATCGCATTTTAAAGGCAAATAAGAGCCTGGAACTCACACCCAGACCTTTATTTATCAGTTCGCAGCGTCCGAAAATTCTGATGTTTATATTGGAGAGTTTCACTTCGAATCTGATCTTTCGTGAATTTCGGGGTTCAGAAATTACCCCGGGCCTTAACCGGTATTTTAAAACAGGCATTTATTTTAAAAATGCATATGCATCAGGCGACCGGACAGAAATGGGGCTTGCTGCCAGTTTAAGCGGGTTTCCTGCGCAACCATTTTCTTCCATATTGCATTATCCCGATAAAACACAACGATTGCCTTCACTTATTCCTGATTTAAAAAAACAAGGATACCGTACTTCATTTTATTATGGGGGTGATGTCAGTTTCGCAAACATGAATACTTTTCTACTGAATGCTGGTTGCGATGAAATTTTAGATAAAAATGATTTTCCAAGTTCCAGTTACAACGCAAAATGGGGAGTTCATGATCATATTCTGTTTGAAAAAGTATATAGTGAAGTTATTGCAGATACGTCCCGTTTTTTCAAAATCTGTCTAAGTTTGAGCAGTCATCCTCCCTATGATGTACCCGAACCCACCCAATGGGAGGGAATCAGCGAAGAAACGCAGTTTCTCAATACTGCTTATTATACAGATAAATATTTGACTCTTTTTCTCGATAAGTTGCAGAAAGATCCGGTCTGGAATGAGCTTTTGGTGGTCATCGTGGCAGATCATGGAGCGAGATTGCCTGGAAATTTTGAATATCATACACCAGAAAAGTTTCACATTCCACTTTGGTTGGGTGGTGGCGTTGTGCAAAAGGACAGCAGCATACAAACAGTAGTGAGTCAATCAGACTTGCCGGGAATAATGCTCAATGAACTGGGATTAACTTCTGAAAAGTATTTGTTTTCAAATTCATTGGGCACTGTCAAAATACCATTTGCATATTATGCATTTAATAAAGGCTATGGTATGGTAGATTCCTGTGGGAGCGCATCCTGGAATTTGGAGCCACACCATTTGCTTTTATCTCATGGAGAACCGTGCGCAACTGAAATTCTCGGAAAAGCTTTTGTACAAAAAGTGGTAGGAAGTTTTCAGAAGTTGTAAATAGGCTTATCTATTCAAATGCGGTCAATTTTAAATTTTTGCAGCGTTCTTCTTTAGTTTTTAATGGTATGTAACTGGCACAAGCCAAATGCAAAAATGGGTTTATCGATTGGTTTAGTTTTTCTTTTCAGCAATAAAAAACAACTCGTTTCCGGCACGAGGAGGAATGCTGTTGTTGCAACTTTCCATTTTCAGAAGTCTGAACCGCTTCTCAAACAAATTCCTGTATTCATCGCGATCCCCTCCGAAAGGTGGCCCTTCAACTTTAAATGGTGAAGCGAAAAGCAAACCTGCTACTTGACCTCCGTCGTTCAACAGAGACGCACAATGGTCTATGTAATCCAGTCTGCGATCCGGATGCAAGGCACAAAAGAATGTTTGTTCGAGAATGAAATCATAAGTACCCTGGTGTTCAAAAAAATCATTGCATATGCAATTTACCCGGGGATATTTCTTAAACTTCTGATGCAACATTTCGACAGCAGCAGGAGAAATATCGATTAGGCTGATGTTGGTGAATCCCATTTCTACCAATGCCTCGGCTTCGTATGCATTGCCACATCCCGGAATTAGAATTTTAAGATTTTTGTCCGTAAAATCTTTCATGTAATCCAATAAAGCCGGAGATGCATAACCAATATCCCATCCGGTTTGCCCGTTCAGCCATCTTTGGTTCCAGTATTCTTTATTAAGATCGTTCATCAAATTAATTATATTTATGTGAAGCACTATTATTCAAGCTCGTTAAAATATTTTTTAATAAGAGGATATAAATTTACCTTATTTGACATAAAACCTCACCAGAACGGGATAATGGTCTGAATATGGCATATGCAGAACTTTATGAGTACAAAAAATGATTTCTTTCAGGTCACCTAAAACATAATCTATTCGAAGCCCGGGTAAGGCTCCTGCATAAGTGGTTCCCAATCCGAACCCACACTCTAAAAAGCTATCATTCCGGTCTCCTGCAAGAATTTTATAACTGTGTGAAAATGGAGTATCGTTAAAGTCTCCTGCAATTACACAGGGTTTGTCACAGAAAGATGCATCTTCATTTACCATCGCAGCCTGTTTAGACCTGACGATCGCACTGTTCTTGTACTTTCGCAGCATGTTTTTCAAATTGCCAATGGTTTCTTCATCGCCTTCGTCCTGATCTTTTGTGATGGCCGTAACTTCTTTAGTGATCTGATTACTTTGTAAATGTAAACTATACACACGAACCGTTTTTCCCTGCAATAAAATATCTACCCACAAACAACTGTTAGTTTTCTTTCCAAAATCTATTTTGCCTTTGTCGAGAATGGGAAATTTTGAATAAATAGCGGCGCCATGCTGCAGCAAATAATG
Organism: Saprospiraceae bacterium; assembly: GCA_016716185.1. NCBI lineage: Bacteria > Pseudomonadati > Bacteroidota > Saprospiria > Saprospirales > Saprospiraceae > Saprospiraceae bacterium. Next base: position 217,464 of record JADJWV010000003.1, read on the forward strand.
AAAATAAGGGTAGATTCCGGCTTTGTTAATGATCTCATCCGCAAAAAAATTATCCTCCTGTACGCAAAGCACATCCGGATCGTGTTGTCGGATGAATGAAATGAATTTGTTTTTCTTCATTTGCATAATGGCAGCAGAAGTATCTTTTAATTGCTTTAGCCCATACACGTTGTAACTCATGAGACTGATGGGTTCTTTTTGGCATTTGTTGGCCGTTGAGGGTTCACCAAAACTAAACATCAGCAGAAGTGGATTCCATCCCAATAACAGGGTAAGGATTGGCAGCCATATATTTTTCCAATGAAAGAATAACCAGAATAATGCCAATAAAATATTGATGATAAAAACAACAGGAATGAATAAACTCGATATGGAGAACATCCAGAAAACTGAAGGCTCCAGACCTACCATGATATATATGACCACACATACAAAGAACCAAACGATATTTAAGGATAAAATAAATCTAAGCATGATTCACTCTTTACTCCTTCGATCGAGAAAGGATCTTTCTTCTTCACTTAAAGCCTGAATTCCCTGTTTATGTATTTTATCCAGAATTTTATTCAATCGGTCTTCACCAGGTTTTTCAGAGTCGTGGCCGGATTCCCGTTTCTGAAACTTTACAGTCCTTGATTTTTTCGTGGATTTTGGGATTGAAAATTGTTGGATAAAATCCATCTGTATGCCTTTTCGCAGAAACACGATGTAAAGATAACCCCACAAGGCCCCGCCCAGATGTGCAAAGTGTCCGCCGGAATTGCTGTTTTGTCCTGCAAATAAAATATCCAGTACCAGGATGATCATGGCTAAGTATTTAAGCTGGACATTTCCAAAAATAAACAGTCGGATGTTGTATGTTGGAGAGATGGTTGCTGCTGCAAACAACAAGCCGTTGACAGCGGCTGATGCACCGTAGGCGTGTACTTCAATATGCTTGTACCAGGGGATGAATTGTGCCGAAATTAAAAACACCAGGGCTCCGAAGAGTGCAGCTTCAAAGAAAATATATTTCGAATGCCGGTGTCCAATCAGATCTTCTACAATTCCGGCAAACCAATAAAGCCACATCATATTCCAAAGTAAATGGAAGAATCCCTCGTGAACGAAGATGTGGGTAAGCCAAACCCAAATATGCCAGACATTATCCATCCACTCCGAAGACAAACTTACTGAATGAATGATATCGTAATAAGCTACGCCTGCTATTCCGCCGTTGCTAAAAGTGAACCAGGCCTTTAAAACATTGAGCAATAAAAAAACCACAATACAAATGGCAATGCACTGGATCCAGAATCCTCCGGTCTTTAGTTTATATCGAATGTCTTTGAGAATTGAATCAAACATATCAGGGTCGGGCACGCCAAAAATACAACAATATAAATCCCATCAAGGCCCCACCCAAATGCGCGTAGTGGGCGATTCCCGTATGGTAACCGCTTAAACCCCAGATCAAATCACCTGCCAGAAAAAACATAGCGAGATATTTAGCTTTCACGGGTATGGGTATAAACAAAAGACTCATGGGTAGATTTGGATACAAATATGCAAGACCGATAAACAAACCATTGATCGCTCCGGAAGCGCCAACCACCGGAATATATGCTTCTGATTCTGCACCCATATATTGAATGATAATAAATTTAGACAAGATGTGCAGGATGGCACCACCCAATCCACAAGCCAGATAATAGGCCGTAAATTTTTTAGTTCCCAGACTTTGTTCCATGAGTGGCCCAATGAAAAATAAGGACAACATGTTGAAAAGCAAATGATTGGCACTGCCATGCATAAACATGTGTGTAATCACCTGCCAGGGCTGAAACATCGGTGTCCCGGGATAAAACAAATATAGCTGATGCTTGAAGTCAGCCATTATACTCAATGAAGCAAAAAATAAAATAATGTTGATAAACAGAAGATGTTTAACGGCGTCTGTAATTTGGAACATGCGTTAACTGAATTTTTTTTGTAATTCTTCAATACTCAAATGAAAGATACATTTTTTCCCGGAAGGACTGGTATAAGGTATTTCACAAAGAAACAACTGTTCAACAAGTTTTTCAATTTCTTCTGCTTGCAGAGTCTTATTTCTTTTCAGTGCTGCCGCGGAAGCCAGGGATTGGGCAATGTGATCCGTAAATGGTAGTTGTATTTCCTGATTCCGTTTGTATTCTTCCATTACATTTTCGACCAGTAATTGCTCGATGGAGGGAATTTTAATTTCCGCAGGAATACCATGAATCACAAATGAATTGCTGCCAAAGGCTTCGATTTCAAAACCGGCATAACTTAAAGGTTCGAGAATTTCATTCAATAAAGCAGCATCCTGAGTGGTGAGGTGCAAAGTCTGAGGGAAGAGCAATTTTTGCGTCAGGCGGGATTTCGATTGAATTCTCTGTTTGTAGTATTCGTATAGTATTCTTTCGCTTGCCAGGTGCTGGTCGATAATGGTAATCCCGGTATTCAGCTGCACGATGATGTAACTCGATAAATACTGATAGGCTTTGAATGAAGATGCGACTTCGCCCAGCTCCAGGTTTTGAACACCGGGGTCAGAATTCATTCGCGAATCAATAATTTGGGTTTGTTCCGTGGCCTCCGGGTCCTCAGATGGAAATGCAACCTGATCCCATCTGATATTTTTGGAGTTCTCTGCAATTGGGGAAAAACCCGATGCCATCACATGTTGGAATTCGCCGGTTAAAGCACGGTCGATTCCCGGATTTGCTGAATCAAAATCGATCATGGGGGTAAAACTGTACTGAGATAAGCTATACCTCACTGCCGCTTTTAGAAATTGATAGACCAGTTTATCTTCTTCAAATTTGATTTCATTTTTGGTTGGGTGGACATTGATATCGATTTTTTCGGGATCGATATTCAAAAACAATACATAAAACGGATATGTATCGTCCTGCAGGATCTGATCGTAGGCCGCCTGAACGGCATGTTGCAAATATGAACTCCTGATGGCTCGTCGGTTTACAAAAAGGTACTGCTCGCCCCTGGTTTTGCGCGCAATTTCAGGTTTGCCAATAAAGCCACTGATTTCCAGAACATCGGATTGAGGTTGCACCACCAACAATGCTTCCTGATATTTTTTTCCAAAAACTGCAATGATGCGCTGTTTCAGATTTGAAGGAGTCAGTTTGTATTTTATTTCATCATTGATCTGGAGACTGAATGAAATTTCAGGAAATGAAACAGCCTGATAAATAAACTCATCGACGATGTGTCTTAATTCAATCGAATCCGATTTGAGAAATTTCCGTCTTGCGGGCACATTAAAAAACAAGTTTTTAACCTGAATCTGAGTTCCCGGGTTGCAGGCACAAGGCTCCTGGTTTTTTATTTTGGATTCCGTGATCACAATCCGGGTACCGGTTACATGATCGTGAGGCTTCGTTTTTAATTCAACTTGTGCTACCGAGGCTATTGATGCCAGAGCTTCTCCTCTGAATCCTTTGGTTTGAATTTTAAAAAGATCATCGGCATTGAGAATTTTCGAAGTAGCATGCCGCTCAAATGCCATTCTCGCATCAGTAGGACTCATTCCGCATCCATTGTCGTGAATTTGAATCAGGGTTTTGCCGGCATCGCGGATCAGCAGCTTGATATCAGAAGCACCTGAATCGAGTGCATTATCAATGAGTTCCTTAACCACTGAAGCAGGTCTTTGGATCACTTCTCCTGCTGCAATTTGGTTGATCACTCCATCCGGTAAAAGTCTGATTATATCAGCCATATATGTTATCTAAAACAGGATGTAAGGTAAGGTGTTTTCACAGGACTACAATCTAACAAAATTCAAATTACTAAGGTTCTGAACCTTGAAAAATTAAAAATTCAAATATAGTTCATAGAGATGGATTGAATGTAGAGATAGAAAAACAAGTGAATTCCGTAAATTCATAATGGAGCAATCAAAAAGGAATTTAATTCGGCTATTTTCATTTTAGCCTATGAACTATTTCGGTTGATCAACCCGCCAACGAAATTCTTCGCGCTCCTTCAAGTCTTGTTATCTATATGACAGAAATTAGGCAACGAAATCTCCAATTTTCAACCTATGTTTGATATTCTAAAAGTCTAAAAGGTCGAAAGGTCGAAAGGTCGAAAGGTCGAAAGGTCGAAACTTCGAAAAGTCGAAAATACTTTTTTATTTCTCCCGCAGATCGCGCAGATCGCGCAGATTTTTCAAAATCATTTTTTTCAAAAGGTCGAAAGGTCAAAAGGTCGAAATCCCGATAAAATTGCATAATACTTCAGAAAAGAAATAATTAGCCTTATTTTATCGGGACGAAAGGTCGAAACTTCGAAAGGTCGAAACTTCGAAAGGTCGAAACTTCGAAAAGTCGAAAAGTCGAAAATACTTTTTTATTTCTCCCGCAGATCGCGCAGATCGCGCAGATTTTTCTAAATCATTTTTTTCAAAAGGTCGAAAGGTCAAAAGGTCAAAATCCCGACAAAATTGCATAATACTTCAGAAAAGAAATAGTTAGCCTTATTTTATCGGGACGAAAGGTCTAAAGGTCGAAACTTCGAAACTTCGAAAAGTCGAAAATACTTTTTTATTTCTCCCGCAGATCGCGCAGATCGCGCAGATTTTTCTAAATCATTTTTTTCAAAAGGTCGAAAGGTCTTTAGAAATGGCTTTCAACTTTTTGTAACTTCGCCGTTATGGAGCCCCTGATCAAAAAGATGACTGGCAACATGAATCATTGGTTGCGAACGATAAACGATTCATATAAAATTCCCAATGAAGAAAATATTCATGCTTTCAGATTGGTTATTAAGCAAATGAATGCTTATGCGCTGGTTTTGAAATTTCCTGACAAACAAAAGGAACACAAAGCATGCTTTCAACATTTAATAAAGGCATTCAGTATAGCAGGTAGAATCCGAAATGCAGAACTTCAGTTGGAGCACATTTCTGAACTAATGGAAGAAGAATTGAAGCCATTTGCAGAAGAAAAAAGAAAAACTTCGGACCAATCCAGATCCAGATTCCTAAAAAAACTCTCTCAACTTGAAAAAAACCAGCTGTTAAAATTCGTAACCGCTTTTATTTTCGAAGCCGAGCAATACGGGTCATCCAGACTTTTAATAAGATTGCAGAAAGTGTTGGAACTTCAATTTAAAAAACTGCAAAAACAGCTTGGCCATGCTCCTGATAAAATGGATTTACACCCCAGGCGCATTATCATAAGAAGAATACTCGAACTCCTCAATTTGATAAGCGATACCAGAGAAAACGAAGCGTTGCAAAAATTTATGGATTTGGTCAGGGAACTCAATAAAAAAATTGGTAACTGGCATGATGTCAAAAGTTTGTACAAATCCATTTCTATCCACCAAAAACAGCAAAAAGAGCATTCTGGAGCTCTTGAGCAGCTTCAATCTGAACTTCAAAAAGAAATGGTGAACTTGGAGATCGAAATCGATGAGCTATTTTCAGGTAGAAATTTGATATTCCAGACAGAAGCTCTTCCTGCAAACCACTGACATCGCTTTGCAAAAAACAGCGTATCTTTGCAACTTAGTTGCCCGCATGAGCGATTCCATCAAACACGAATGCGGTCTGGCTTTGATCAGACTGCTCAAACCATTAGATTATTACCAGGAGCGTTATGGGAGCTGTTTTTACGGCCTTCAAAAACTTCATCTGCTTATGCAAAAACAGAGGAATCGCGGCCAGGATGGAGCGGGTGTGGCTACGATAAAACTCAACATCGAACCTGGTAAAAAGTACATTTCCCGGAGAAGGAGTAATTCCTCAAATTATCTCCAGTCATTATTTGAGGGGGTGATGCAGCATTTTGAAGGCCTGGATGAATCTCAAATCACAAATGGAAAATGGCTTAAAGAGAACAAGCCATTTATGGGTGAAGTCTTGCTGGGTCATTTGCGCTATGGTACCCATGGCGACAACAGTATTGAAACCGTTCATCCCTTTATTCGCGAGAACAACTGGATCAGCAGAAACCTTGTACTTGCCGGCAACTTCAACATGACGAATGTGGAGGAGCTTTTTCAGAAACTCGTTTCACTCGGTCAATATCCCAAGATAAAATCTGATACCATCACTGTATTGGAAAAGATAGGACATTTTCTCGATGAAGAAGTGCAACAATTATTTGATTGGTATAAGCCCGAAGGATATACCCAACAACAAATCAATCCATTGATTTTCGAAAATCTCGATATATGCAATGTTCTCAACAAAGCTTCGAAAAAATTTGATGGAGGTTTTGTCATTGCCGGAATGATCGGACATGGAGATGCTTTTGTGTTGAGAGACCCCAATGGTATCCGGCCCGCTTTTTACTATCAAAATGAAGACATCGTTGCAGTGGCCTCTGAAAGACCTGCTTTGCAAACCGCTTTGGAAATTGGAGCAGAAGACATTAAAGAAATCAAACCGGGCAATGCATTGATCATTAAATTCAACGGACAGGTCAATGAAGAACTTTGTATTGAGCCCCGTATTAAAACCTCCTGTTCTTTCGAGCGGATCTATTTTTCGCGAGGAAATGATATCGATATTTATCAGGAGCGTAAAAATCTGGGAAGAGAATTGGTGCATGAATTGTTGCCGGCTATTTCCAACGACTTTGAAAATACGGTGTTTACCTCCATTCCAAATACCTCAGAATCAGCATTTGTAGGGCTTACAGAAGCATTACACGATCATTTGAATCGCGAAAAACTGGATGCGATTGTGCTTGGAAACGGTAGTCTTTCACCGGAAAAATTGCGAAGCATTGTCATGCAGAAACCCAGAATCGAGAAGTTGGTGGTTAAAGACGATAAAATGCGGACATTTATCGCAAATGATCATATTCGTGGAAAGCTGGTTTCCCATGTATACGATGTAACCTATGGAATCATCAGACCGGGAACAGATACCCTGGTTGCATTGGATGATTCTATTGTGAGGGGAACAACCTTGCGGGATAGTATTGTGCATATTTTATCTACCCTGAAACCGAAAAAGATCATCATCCTCTCTTCGGCCCCTCAAATCAGGTATCCGGACTGTTATGGAATTGACATGTCGCAGATGGGAAAGTTTGTTGCATTTCTGGCGCTGGTAGAATTGCTGCATGACCATAATAAAGAACATTTACTGGAAGAGACTTATGAAAAGTGTCTGGCACAGCAAGATTGGCCAGCCGAGAAAATGCAGAACCATCTCATCGATTTATATGCTGAATATCCTTACCAGATGATCTCTAAAAAAATAGGACAAATGCTGAAACCTGCCGGAAGCAATGTCGAAGTGGAAGTTATTTTCCAGACTTTGGAAGGCTTGCATAAATCCTGTCCCAATCACACCGGAGACTGGTATTTCAGTGGCAATTATCCTACACCCGGCGGGGTAAAAGTGGTAAATACCGCTTTTATCAATTTCATGCAGCACAATGATGTGCGTGCCTATTGACCAGGGTGTTAAGAGCCTAACAATTCTTTTACAATTGCAGATATATTTTTTCCATCGGCCTTTCCGGCTAATTGTTTGCTGGCCAGGCCCATCACTTTGCCCATATCTTTTGGACCCTGGGCACCTGAAGTCGCAATTAGATCTGCCAACACTGTGCGGAGTTCATCTGGAGACATCTGAGCAGGGAGATAGCGTTCAATAATTTGAATTTCTTCCCTTTCAACCTGAGCCAGATCTTCTCGCCCCTGTTTTTCGTAAATCTCCAGCGATTCCCTGCGCTGTTTAACAAGTTTCTGAAGAATTTGGATCGCTCTTTCATCATTTACTTCCTGGCCGCTTCCGTCCGTATTGGCCAATAAAATTGCAGCCTTAATGGCACGGATACCCCTGAGGGCAACCTGATCCTGAGCTTTCATGGCTTCTTTCAGATCGGTATTTATTTTTTCAGAAAAACTCATAATTCGTTAATTATCAATAACTAACATAAAAAATGAACCTTGCAAAGATTCCTTTGCAATGCTCATTATCATACAAACACTTATTATTTGTGGTCCCACTTGGGCTCGAACCAAGGACCCTCTGATTATGAGTCAGATGCTCTAACCGGCTGAGCTATGGGACCAAAAGCGGATGCAAAATTAAAGAAATATTTGTTTTAGTTAGCTCCAAGATGTGCTTCCGAAAATACATGGAGCTTATTACTATTTGGGTTAATTGATGTGATGCAGCCTATTTTCAATATGAAACCTTCTCGCCCTGATCAAATTCCACACACACACACTCACACACACACTCACACCGGATTCGCTATGGGACCAAAAGCGGATGCAAAATTAAAGAAATATTTGTTTTAGTTAGCTCCAAGATGTGCTTCCGAAAATACATGGAGCTTATTACTATTTGGGTTAATTGATGTGATGCAGCCTATTTTCAATATGAAACCTTCTCGTCCTGATCAAATTCCACACACACACTCACACACACACTCACACCGGATTCGCTATGGGACCACATACAAGCGCAAAAGTAAATAGTTTCGTAGTGGATTACCATAAAAATTGGAAATTAGTGGATTAAATATGCATATTTCAGCGAGATTCTAATTTTCATAATTTTTAGCGTAAACTTTATTCTATTTTTCTGCGTAAAATTTATTCATGATTAAAAACCTCCTGTTCGATTTTGGAAATGTGCTGTTTGATTTGGATGAAGCACGTACAGAGGAAAAGCTGATGCAGGTCCTGGATCCTGCTAAAATTTCCGATCTCTTCGAAAAAGTACTCCATCCCTTTGAGCGCGGCGAAATTTCAGAAGAAGCCTTTTTTAACAGATTGCAAAGGAGGTCAAAAGACCTCAAAGATGGATCGTATTATTACGAAGCCTGGAATGCTATGCTTTTGGGTATGCCCGAACATCGGTTTCAATGGTTGATGAATCTCCGAAAAACCTACCGCGTATTCTTACTCAGCAATATCAACATTACCCATTTACGAGCCGTGAAGAAAATGATTTATAACCAAACCGGCATCGACGATTTTGAATCTCATTATTTCGACAAAGTGTATTATTCCTTTGAAATCGGACTCAGAAAACCAGAATTAAAATGTTTTGAATTTGTGATGTCTCATTCCGGAATTCTGGGAAGTGAAACTTTATTTATTGACGACAAACCTGAAAACGTTCAGGCTGCATCAGATAGTGGATTTCATGCCAGCCTTCATGATGCTGAACAAGCAATCGAAGATAAAATCCTTGACTATCTTTCCCAATTTCAATAATGTATCACAGCACTGAAAATCTGATTCTCAAGCTCCGGCACTATTGCGCTTATCAGGACCGGAGTCAGCAGGAAGTAGAACAAAAGTTATTCAAACTGGGAGCAAATGAACAACAATCCGGTGAGGTAATTCTGCATTTAATTCAGGAAGGCTTTCTCAACGAAGAGCGATTTGCAAAATCCTATGCCCGTGGAAAATTTCGAATGCAGCAATGGGGACGAATGAAAATCATCAACGGACTCCGATCAAAAAATGTTTCAGAACCTTTGATACAAATCGCACTGAAGGAAATTGATGAGGAAGAATATCTGAAAACGCTGGAGCATTTAATTCGAAAATTTTACGGAAAATCCGAAGATGTCCAAAAGACGAAACAGAACTTATTGGCCAGGGGATTTGAGTATGAGTTGGTACTGAGTGTGATTGGGTTTTTGGACCTTTAGACTTTTTGTCTTTTTGACTTTTGGGCTATTTAGCATTCTAAGAAACAAGATTTATTAAAAGTACAGCAATGTTTTTAATTCAGATAGAATTATTTGTTTTAGAAAATGGCAATATTATTTAATAAAAAAAACACCACTCTCAATAAATTATTTCTTCTTTTCAACAAAATTAATAGATTTTATATGAAGATCTTGGTATCTTTATTTTTCTGATTTATTCTTAATAACATATTAAATTCCTATGAGAGATTACACCAGGCTCCACGCTTTCAAATTAGCTGATGAACTCGTTTTGAGTGTTTATCGCATCACTGCATTTTTTCCTAAAGAAGAAATATATGGATTAACAGCTCAGATCAGAAGGTCTATTTGTTCAGTAACCTTTAATATTGTAGAAGGAAGTTTTCGGGAAAGTCAAAAGGAATATGGCAGATTTTTAGAAATTGCTTTTTCTTCACTCAAAGAGTCCCACTACCAAATAAATTTAGCTTTCAGACTTCATTTTATTGATAATAAATCTTACGAAATTATTGATAAAAAATTTTTAACAGTGGAGAAACTGCTCGCTGCTCTATTGAGGTTTATTAAGAAATCGAATAAAAATGATATTGAAATATAAATATTCAATGGAAAAGTTAGATTTAGTTATAAATTTCTAAGCAGTTCAATATTCAAATTGAGGCTCAACACAAACCCAAAAAACTCGAAAGCTTTTAAAATTCAAAACGTCAAAAAGTCAAAAGGCCTAAAAGTCAAACCCCTCCCCCCCTCACAACAAGGTCGATTGTCTAAAATCATTTTTATCAACATAGTCTGTTGTAAAATGCAATCCCCGGCTTTCTTTTCGCATGGAAGCCGAGCGGCTTACCAGATATCCAATCGTAATTAAATTGCGCAATTCGCATAAGGCTGCTGAAAGTGTGGTGCTGTGGTACAAAACTTCTGTTTCTTCATACAGAAGGTGCAGTCGCTTTAAGGACCTTTCGAGACGCACATTGCTTCTGACAATGCCTACGTAATACGACATGATTTCTTTAAGTTCCTTGATGCTTTGCGTGATCAAAACCATTTCTTTCGGATGTGCGGTACCGGTGGCATCCCATTCGGGAATGTCTGTTCGCAAATTCAAAGCATCAATTTTATTTACAAGATCTGATGCAATCCGATAACCAAACACTGCGGCTTCCAACAATGAGTTGCTGGCAAGCCTGTTTGCGCCATGCAATCCTGTGCTTGTGCATTCTCCGCAGGCATATAAATTACGAATACTGCTGTTTCCCTGAGAGTCCACTTTAATACCTCCACACAAATAATGACAGGCTGGGACGACCGGAATCATTTGTTGCATCGGATCAATTCCAATACTTAAACATTTTTCATAAATGTTTGGAAAGTGTTGAATGAATTCCGATTTATCCAGATGGCGACAATCCAGGCAAACGAAATCTTCCCCGCGCATTTTCATTTCATTGTCAATAGCTCTTGCTACAATATCCCTGGGAGCCAGAGACAAACGCTCATCGTAATTCTGCATGAACTCTTGTCCATCCTGTGTTTTTAGGATGCCTCCAAATCCACGTACCGCTTCTGAAATCAGAAATGCAGGATTTTCAGAAGTTGGTCTGTACAATGCAGTAGGATGGAATTGAACAAACTCCATATTCTCAACATGCCCTTTGGCACGGTACATCATGGCAATGCCATCGCCGGTGGCGATGATGGGATTGGTGGTAGTCCTGTAGATCTGACCTGCACCCCCTGTGGCCAAAATGGTGATTTTTGCCAAATGCGTTTCTACTTCGAGGTTTTTAAGATTCAGCAAATAAGCCCCATAACATTCGATATCGGACATGATGCGCGTCACATTATATCCGAGATGATGTTGTGTTAAAACGTCGATGGCATAATAGTATTCCAGAATTTCAAGATTTGGAAATTGCATACACTTTTCGAGTAGAGCTCGTTCAATTTCAGCACCGGTGACATCCTGATAATGAAGTATCCTTTTTTCAGAATGTCCACCTTCGCGCGCAAGATCGTAATGTGCGGCATCAACTTTATCAAATCTCGCACCCCAGTCGATTAACTCCTGTACGCGTGCTGGTCCTTCTTCAACGACGATCCTTACGATGTCTTCATTACACAATCCATCACCGGCATCCAGGGTATCGAGCAGGTGTTTTTCAAAATCATCTTTAATGCGATCCCAAACTGCGGCAATACCACCTTGTGCATAACGCGTGTTGCATTCTTCCCTGGAAGTCTTGCTTACCAGGCTTATCTTAATTTTTGGATTTTTCCTGGCAATTTGAATAGCGGAGGTAAGTCCGGCAATACCGGTTCCTATGATCAACACATCGGTTTTAAAAATCATTTTAGTTTTTGTAATGCAAAATTAAAGAATCTTGCCGGACTGTAGTGAAGTCCAAATTAGGTTTTTCGTTCGATGCAAATTTTTAGAGATGAAGGGCAATCCAGGCTTATATATTAAGTTGAATATAAATAATTAAGATCATCATAAAGCAAACGAAAATGCATATTAATAATAGTCCGTTCCATTTTAACAAAAACTAAATTTTTTGTTCTCTTTCGTGTCTTGTTGCCTTCGTGACTAAAAATAGGCAATGGAATCTCAAAATTTAGAAATGAAGAATCTAATGCCGTCCCGATAAAATTTCATGACATTACATTTAAGAAATGATTCCAATCAATTTTTTCCGGATTTCGAAACTTCGAAAAGTCCAAACTTCGAAACATCGAAAAATCTATTCTATTTATTTCGATTACTGTCCTAAAGAATTTTTAATCGTTTTTGAGATCTTCCCGCAGATCACGGGGATTTTTACAGAATGTAATTCCCGTTTCAATGACTTTCATGCCTTCAATCTTTTCTGCGTAATCTGCGCAATCTGCGGGAAATTCATTTTTTATGGCTTCCTGCAGTTAAACAAAGGCTTTATAGATTTGGCATTCTTCCTACTTTAAGCTGTTCACGAGATGTTCCCGAAAATCACGGGGATTTTCGCAGAATATAATTCTCGTTTAAATGACTTTCATGCCTTCAATCTTTTCTGCGTAATCTGCGCAATCTGCGGGAAATTCATTTTTTATGGCTTCCTGCAGTTAAACAAAGGCCTTATAGATTTGGCATTCTTCCTACTTTAAGCTGTTCACAAGATGTTCCCGAAGATCACGGGGATTTTTGCAGAATGTAATTCCCGTTTCAATGACTTTCATGCCTTCAATCTTTTCTGCGTAATCTGCGCAATCTGCGGGAAATTCATTTTTTATGACTTCCTGCAGTTAAACAAAGGCTTTATAGATTTGGCATTCTTCCTACTTTAAGCTGTTCACGAGATGTTCCCGAAGATCACGGGGATTTTCGCAGAATATAATTCCCGTTTAAGTTACCTTCATTTTGTCCAACTCAATTATTTTGATATACATCCTAAAGGTCGAAAGGTCGAAATATTTAACGAAATGATCAATAGATTTTCCCTATTTTAGCCTTTTCATTCATGTAATCCAAACGAACTTAATGAGAACAATTTGTAAATTCAAAATGATGAACTCAATTAAACATATTATTTTATTGCCGGTCTTCCTGTTTAGTTTTACCAAAATTTGTATGGCACAGGGATGCAGCGATGCAGGATTTTGTACCCTTCAAAGTTTTCAACCCGGGCAGACGGCAGAAGGTTCAGCCTCAAAGAACCGCATTAAAATCGGAGTTTCTACAGGGCAGGCTGACGAATCTATTTCTGTATTGGGTAGCCATTTCGAATACGGAAGACAACTCGGCGATCGTTTGAATTTAGATGTGAAGCTCACTTCCATCGGACAAAACGGAAACGATATATCCGTTTATGGCCTGTCAGATGTATTTCTTTCCTCGCAGTATCTGATAAACGATAACTTCAACATGAGCCTCGGCGTAAAACTTCCACTTTCAAAAGCAGATAAAAAGGAGGATGGTTTCAGTTTGCCTTTGGATTACCAATCCAGCCTGGGTACGCTCGACCTGATTTTCGGCCTAAGTAGTCGGATCAAGAAAATTCAATGGTCAGCCGGACTTCAAATGCCATTGTCCCAAAATGAAAATGATTTTCTGGCTGAAAGTTTAGACTCCTCCAACATACTTCGAATGTTTCAGTCAACCCGGTCTTTCAAGCGGGCGGCAGATATTCTCTTACGCATTTCTTATCCCTTGAAATTATCTGAAAAATTAAATCTGACACCTGGAATACTCCCCATCTATCATTTAAGCAACGATAAATTCACCAATGCCTCCGATGTTGAGCAGGAAATTGATGGTTCCGGCGGACTCACCCTCAATGCCAATGCACATTTGGAATATACCATCACTGCAAAAAACTCTTTGCTCTTGAATGTAGGTATGCCCCTGGTCGTCAGAGATGAAAGACCCGACGGACTCACCCGAAGTTTCGTTGCCAATCTGGAATATCAGATGAGATTCTAAGTCAGCTGTTTATTTAAGGTTCTTTGTATTTTGGAAAAAACGCATTAGAAAAGAAAAAGACTTGAGATTTTTTTTAATTCTGTTCCAAATTATGAATGAATACCTGCGAAAAATTGGAAAATCCCGTATGGTTTGTTATGACCGGGAAGCAGCAGGAATTTGCTTGTGACTTTGTGGGTATGAAATTTTACAAACCGGAATTCTGTCCATTGGGCGCATTCAATGCTAACTGAAGTGCACTGCAAGAAATCCAATTGTATTTCAGGTTCACCAACAATTTTTATGTAGAGGGCAACAAGCCGATTTATAATCATGACATTAAACTAGTGAAAGGGTTGGTTTGCAGACAAATGATTGCCGAAACAAAAATGAATCTTGAAATTACAGAGTGTATTGTGCATCTCTATTCTATGGAACAATTAGTTGATTTATTTATTCATGTGAATCAAATCCAGCCCTGATATTTTAGAACTAAAACATCTGACTTGGGTATTTATTACTGAATATACAAAGACCATATACTGGAATCCGCTGCTGGCGTACGCATGAAAATAAATGGACTCACTGAAGTCAGCGCAGTGGTTACCCATCCGGGTCATACAAGCCGGGGATATGCCAGTCAATTGATTGCATTTACTAGCGTGAAAATTTACGAAGAGAATAAGCTCCCTTTTCTGCATGTTGGGGATGTGAATTTGGCGGACATTGGACTTTACGAGAAACTTGGCTTTAAAACACTTCGCAATATCAGCTTCAGGAATTTTGAAGCGCAAGCGGAATCGCAATAATGAAAAGCTACAACAAAAATTCAAAAAATAATTCCAAACAAACTAACAAAATTGAAATTTTATTCATACAAGCCTGCGAACCTAAATCCCGATAAAATTGCATAATATTTTAGTAAAGAAAAAGTTAGCTTTATTTTATCGGGACTACAAGCCTCCATCCCGATAAAATTGCATAATATTTTAGTAAAGAAATAATTCTCTATATTTTATCGGGACTCCAAGCCTTTTACCTCCCCTTAACCAAACAACTCGAATTTGATTTTTTCTCGGGGAATTCGCTGTTCGAGGTAGAGTTTGACAATGGCTTCGTCAATCATTTCCTGCCAGCCACACAACATAAATAAACTGTGTTCGCGAGAAATGATGTTATTGTTCAATAGATCCAAATATGCTTCGTGTACATATGAATTCCGGAATTGGATGCCTGGAAAATCTGCTATTGGAAACTCATTCGTTCTCGACAGGCAGATCGTTGCATGAAATTTAGGAATTTGATTTTTCCAAGACTCCCATTCGCTCCGGTAAAGTATATCTTCAGGATTCCTGCAACCAAATATCAACTCAATGGTTTTATAATGATGACCATCTAGCATGATCTGCTGAAGCATAGCCCTGAATGGAACCAGGCCCGTTCCGGTACAGATGAGGATCAAATCCAATCCTTCTTGGGAGGGTAAAATAAAACTTCCCTCCGGACCTTTGGCTTTAATTTGATCTCCTGTCTGAATCTTGCTAAAAAAATATTCAGACGCAGGTCCATCCTTTTTATAAGATATACAGAATTCAACTTCTCTGTCGCCCTGATTTCGGTTGGCAATGCTGTAACTCCTCCAGCGCTGCAATCTCTTTTCACCAATGGGTAGATCGCAGGTGAGAAATTGTCCCGGGATGTGATTCAATTTGGTATCTTCTGAAACTTTAAAAATATATCGATTTGTAACAGGAGTTTCCTGAATAATCTGTTGTAAGCTAAGGGAGTGCCAGATAACGGGAGGCATAGGATTTTATAAAGAAACAGTTGACTGGCGAAATGGTTAAAGAACGAGATCCCGGTACGGAATGAGTTTTTGATAACCCTTATTAGAAAAATAACTTTCCGTTTCTTCTCTGGATTTGTTGCTGGTGATCAGGGCCAGATCACCACCCCAGGCCCCAAGTGATTTTACTTCGCCCCAAAAATCTCTGAAAAGTCCGTCTTTTATTTTTTCAATTTTGAGATAGTCCGATAGCAAATTTTCATGATCGCGTACCCAGTTCTCAAATTGATCAAGGCTTTTTAGATCCAATAGTTTTTCAGTCAGATCACTTGCTTTCTGCAAAATTTCTTTGGGTGGTTTATTTTTCTTGGCAAACTCTACCGCTTCCCGACTGTCTGTTTTGTGATTCAGAACTACAAAATACAATTTGTCACCAAAATTGGGTTTGAAGTCGACCTGCTCCAAATCAATTTCGCCGTCTCCCAGGGCATAGAGTAAAGGGCCTGAGGCTCCAGCGCAAGCCACATCGTAACCGGAACCGGACTCCACATCAAAATAAAGATGGTAGGGATTGACATCGGCCCAAAGCGCCATGTTGTAGATCAGTGTCGAACTCGATCCAAGCCCCCAATCCAGAGGAAACTCGAGGTAATGATCGACTTTGTATTTTTTCCAGTGCGACAAAAATTCGGAATTGTTCTGGCAACAGGCCTTTAATATTTTTCTTAAATACTTGCCGGTTTGAGGATCAGTGGCCTCAACCACATCAAAACCCAGCAGATCGATTTCGGCCGAGAACCATTTTTTTCCTTTGTCGTCGTAAGAATTCCAAAGGATCTCTGAACCATTCAATTCCTGGACTTTCATTTTCTGTCCAAAGCGGGATGGCAATGCCAATGCTTTAGCACCAAAGAGGACGAAATACTCCGAACTCAACAAGACTTTGCCTCGTGCGTAAAATTCTGCCTTAATAGCCCAGGTTTTAGGTAATTGGGGCGAATATAGGGAAATTTTATATATATGTGTAAAATTAATATGAGAAGCGAAAATTTGGGTTATAGAACGTGGTGCCATTTGAAAAATTAAATAGGGCAATTTTTACCCCTTTAGGGCGCACAAGTTGATTGCCGAAAATGGAGAGGCAAAAGAAGCATACCCCAAAGCGAAAAGGCAAGATCGGATCAAGAAATAAGGTTGCTGGTGTAGG
Organism: Saprospiraceae bacterium; assembly: GCA_016716185.1. NCBI lineage: Bacteria > Pseudomonadati > Bacteroidota > Saprospiria > Saprospirales > Saprospiraceae > Saprospiraceae bacterium. The sequence continues at coordinate 234,584 of JADJWV010000003.1, forward strand.
GTGTACAGATATAGACAGATAATTGATCCAGGATTAAAATTTTGAATGCAGAATGACAATTAATGATGGATTATAGTCAAATGATTGGTAAATACCAATTAGAACTATCCTCAGCGTACACCAAATGCGCGAGCGAATTGTGCATTAAAGCATGAATGAACAAAGTACATTTCCTTATTTTTAATAGCCCAAGAAAAATATTAAATTTTGTATAGAATCCTTGAACTAACACACGTTATCTTTTCTTGCCCTTAGCAGCCATCCCGATAAAATTGCATAATATTTTAGTAAAGAAATAATTCTCTATATTTTATCGGGACTCCAAGCCTAAATGCCTAAATGCCTAAATGCCTCCAAGCCTACATGCCTCCAAGTCTACATGCCTACATGCCTACATGCCTAAATGCCTCCAAGCCTACATGCCTCCGCCCCTGCCAGAAAATGTCAATCCCTCACCACTTCAAACTTTTTACTTATTTTCCTTCCATTACATTGAATCTCCAAAATATAGTTGCCTGAATTCAAGGTTGTGGTAGGAATCCAGTTAGTTTCAAGGATGGGCATGCTGAGTACTATTTTGCCCTCCATATTTATAATTGTTAATTCACGGAGCGCAAATCCGGTATCGTTTGTAATGCTAAGACCATTGGATGCAGGATTTGGGTATAATATAATTTGGTTTGATAGATTCAATTCTTCGTTCGAAGTGATCACAAAGTTTACACATGCTGAACTATTTTTGCAGCCATTGACATCGCTTAGCTTAACGCCGTATTTGCCATTTTTTACGGGTGTGAAACTTTGTCCGGTTGCACCTGGTATATCAGAACCATTATCGCAGTCAAACCACTGATACATAACTCCTCCCAGATCGGCTTTAAGTGTGTTCTGAGTTTGGCTTACAGTATTTAAAAGTGTTATAAAAGTCAAGGAGGCTTGAATGATGCTATCGCAACCATTCATGGCCTTTAATTTTACTGTATAGTTTCCTGTTTGCGTAAATTTTTCATTTCCAATGGTGAACTCTTCCCCCGCACAAAGTGATTTTGAAAGATTTGTTGTAATGGCAGGTCTTACGGTTAAGTTCAGTTTTACAATACTGTCGCATTGATTGCTTGCATTTAGTTTTATTTCGTATTGCCCGGATTGATTAAATACCTGATTTCCTATTATTACAGAATCTCCGGCACAAATGCTATGTGTCCATTGAGTTGTTTTAGCAGTGCAAAAATTGTTTTCATAGTATCCAATTCCGGTTGCAGTTTTGGATAGGTCCTGTAACATGAATAAATCGAGATCACCATCACTGTCTATGTCTACCAAGGCGGGTGGATAGTATCTTTCACCGGATTTTGTACTTGGAATTCCAGCTAACGGTTTAGATAATTTAAAATCAGCTTTTCCATCCAAACGGGCAATGTTTTCAAGATATAACAGCTTCGATATATTGTTTGAACTTGATAAAGAGATGAAGTCATTATCTTGATCGTTATCGATATCGCCAATGGTAATAAATTGATTTTCCCCAAGACTTTTCTCCAGGCCATTGGTGTTTTGATACCATCCAAGGAATTTCGGATTTGATTTCGTTCCTATATTTTTGGCATATAAGAAGACGGGCCTTTGGATTTTCTCACCAGACGTCGTTCTTTCGAGAAAATATCCGCTCATAAAAAGATCCAGATCTCCATCTTTATCCATATCTGCCAAAGAAGGCATAAAAAGGCTACCGGAAATAAAAGGATCAAGTCCCAATTGATCTCCGGAAATGATGTTGAATTGGTCCTTTCCACTTGTTTCCTTTCGTTGATAAAACAAAGTGGCCATATTTTTATTGGAATCCAATCCTGAAGAGACGACAAAATCCAATTTGCGATCATCATTGAGATCTCCGGCGGCCGGGAAGAAATAACCCTTTCGAAATGGAAAACTATCCATGAATGGTTTCCGCGGTGCAAACTTTGGACTCCATTTGGTTCCGATATTTTCTTGTACAGCTATAAAATAGGTGATTTGAGAAAAAGAGGTGATATTTCCTGATTGATCAAATTTGAGGGAGTCAATACCGGAAAGAATAAGGTCCTGGTCTCCATCACTATCCATATCATTAAACAATAAACTTGTAGATCTTTGTAATGAATCCTTATAATATTCCTGCATACTAAATAGATTTTTACCTTTATAGTTAAAGGATTGAGCATTTAGAATAGCAGTCTGTAACAAAGTGAAAACTAATATGTAGATATATGTATTCATAAACTATGTTTTATTTTTTACTTTTAATAATAAACCGAAATCAGGGATATATTTCTCTTCTTACGTAAAAAATGTCGTATGATATATTGTTATCAGAATCTTTTACAATGATGGCTTTACTCTCAGGATAATAGTTGTTATTAACCAAACCAACAAGAATAGTTAAATAATCATCTGGTGAACTATAAACTTCGTTTCGTGTAAATATTGCTTTGCCATAAGGGCCGGAATTGACCTCCCATGCCCCAACTAAATAGGTTGTAAATTCGCAGAAACCATCTGTGTCTTCAATTTTATAAGTTTTGTAAATGGTGTAATTAATAATTTCACCTACAATAGGCATTCCAGTTTGTTTATTAAAAATTTCAATTGTTACCTTATGTGTTTTATGAATTTCTGGTTTATGAAAATTACAGAGAGGAGTAGGGTCACCTTCTTCAATAGAAGCGAATCCAAAAAAGATAAATAGACCGATTGTGCAAATGGATAAAATGGATCGCCAATTCAAATTATTCATAAGATGAGCACATTTTTTATCACAGCCTGTTATATTTATAATGATCATTTAATTTATTTTTAACAATTTATATCCTAATATTTATTGGTCTAAGGTTTAATTCTTTAGTTAAGAGTGTATTTTCAAATGTTAGATTGAATGTATCATGGGTATTCTTCTTGTTTCAATAAAATATAGAAATCTGAATGAGCGTCATAATCGTGTGTAAAATGTAGGGTGTACTGACTTTTATTATAACCAGGTCGATCAATTGTGAAGTCTATAACTAATAAATCATCCTTTGAAGTATAGCTTTTATTCACCAATAGTGTTTTTGCAAAAGAATTTCCAAAATTCAATGTTATAGTATAAGCGTTTTTGAGTTCCAAACTGCATGGATCGTTTTTACCAGTTTTGGCATAATCTTTTATAAAAAAAGTGATAATTTGACCTGTCAATGGTTTTACTGTATCACCTGAATGCTCATACAAAAATATTTCATAAGCCTGAACTTTTGAAAAATGAGGATTAAAGTAGTCGCAATTATAAATCTGTGTTTCCGGATCTCCTTCATCTATGGAGGCAAAGCCAAAGAAAATAAACAAGCTCATTATAAAAAATGATAAAATCGATTTTAGCTTACAGTTATTCATATTGATTATTGAAACTGGAATTCTATTTTCCATGGTGATTATATTTTTATTACTTCTGTCTGTTTTGATTGGTATTTGTTTGTTTCAACCTGAATATCAGGAGTCTTTTTATTTGAGAAGAACATCAGTGTAAATGCCGCGCTGACTAGCATAATGAATAAATCATTGAAGTCAAAAACTCCAAGCTTCCTATAAATGATTTGAAGTAGTTCAAAGCCAAGGCCAACTAGAATGGCAGAAAGCATCCATTTGCCCGAAGTATTATTAAGCTTAAAATTCCAAATGGAAAGCATACTCATGACAAAAGAAAACATCCAGAGGCCATCAGGCGCTGAATAAATAAACCAGTCAGGCAAAGTAAAACCTTGTGCAAAATTCCTCAAAATACTCAGCTCGTTTTCAAAACCCAGATTTTGGGTCCATTGATAAATGGGAGTATGCATGTTCCTATATCCCAGATAAATAAACAGGCCGGAAAATAGGCTAATAAAAATGAGAAGATGCCGCAAGGTTAAATGAATTTAGTCTTTTAATAGTTTGCCGTGTTTCCCATTAAAAAGGGGTCCACTGAAAACATTGTTTAAAAGTAGATGATGTCCTGGTTTAGGTCAATTTAAATGTAAGAACCGTAACGATTTTGAGGATAAGCGTATGTTCCGACTTAAGATTTGAATAAATTTTTCAGGAAATTAAACTGACTGCCGCCAATCAGATGCTTGTGTTGGCTATTTAATAAGAACTTATGAAGGATGCGACTAAACCGGTGGGATACGACCAGGCTTTCATTAGTTTTGAGTTTTAGAGACTTATCCTGATGGTTGTATTGGCGCAGGTGGCAAAGATTTACGAGGCAACTTTTGCTGATTTGTATAAAATCAGGGTTCCCGTTAAAAAGCTCAAGGTAATGCCCTAAATGCCTGGTAGAGTGTAGGATCTTTCCGTCCGATAAATGAACATGTGAAATATTTTCATCGGCCTGGATATAAACGATCTGCTGCAAATCGACCAACTCGATAACGCCTTTTGGCAAGGCTATAGCTATCGATTTGAGCGTTTGGAGATCTCCTCTCAGGAGTTGAAGTAAAAATCCAATCTGGGTTTGTTGATTTTGTTGCTGTGAATTTTTCTTTTCCGCATAACGACGAACGGCTGCTTCAATATCCGGAGTATCAAATGGCTTTGTAACAAAATCCAGACAGGCAAATTGAATAGCCTTCAACGCGTTTTCAAAACTTCCATGAGCCGTAATAAAAACGAGTTCGGGCAACTTATACCCTTCTTTGAATAGTTTTTCCAAAACTTCAAAAATACTTGCATCCCGCAACTGAATGTCGAGAAAGGCAAGCTCAACTTCGGCATTTTTCAATGCATGGAATGCATCTTCGGCAGTTTGGGCTACCTCAATGAGGGTCACATGCAATGGGAGTTGTGCAAGAGTGTATTTCAGCGTTTCAATGATTTCGCTGTTGTCCTCAATAATGGCGGCATGTATATTCATTCCTCGTCTTTTATTTGAATTCGAACAATCGTACCCTGTGGAATGCGAGATAGAATTTCAATTTCTATGTGGTATCCCAACTCATTGAGCAATTGAATGCGTTCCTTAATAATTTTAGACCCGAGAGACTCATGTGTTAAAAAGGCATCTTTCCGTAACTCCTGAGCCCTTTTTATGCCAACTCCATCATCTTCAATTTCACAACATAATGAGCCATTGATCAAACTGAATTTGACCCATAAATTTCCTTTTATTTTCTGTAATAACAAACCATGTTTGATAGCATTTTCTACAAAGGGTTGCAATAGCATGGGGGGCAATGAATGATTCTCGGGATTTAAGTCCGGAGCAATTACCAAATGATAGTCAAAATGTGATTCATTCTTGGAATGTTCAAACTCAATAAAGGATCGGAGTAATTCTATTTCCGTACTCAGTAAAATTTCATATTCAGCATTTCCCGCTTTTAAGGTGTTGCCTTTGTAGGATGCACTTAAAAAATTTCTTAAAAGTTTTGATAGGGAAACGATGCTCCGACTGGCCTCTTCTTTCTTTTCAAAAAGCACCTTGTGCTGAATGCTTGCAAGGACATTAAAGATGAAATGTGGATTTAACTGAGCCAACAGTAGCTGTGAACGCAGGTATTTGGCTTCTTCCAATTGGCCTTCATAACGCTTTCTTTCCAATCGTTGTCTTATAAAATAAACAGAACTCATGACGAGAAGTAATGCAGTCATACCAATAGTAATGGGTGGAAACCAGGCAGCTCGATAAAAAGGTAACCGGATCGCGAAGTCCAGTCGATCCATCTGGCTCTTTTCAGGAGGTTTGTCTGTTGGTCCGGCTCTCACTTCGAAGCGGTAATTTCCGGAAGGTAAATTTTTCAAAATAACCTGGCTTTCCGGTTGCCAAAAGGACCATTCGCCTCCATTGATTCTATATTGATATTTTGTCACCAACGGGCGGGTGAAGCCAATCCCATCAAATCGGATGACGACATTTGACTCCCCATTTTTAATTTGAACCAATTTTGGGTGATGGTCAAAAGGAAGTCGCTGTTCATTGATGTGTGTGATAAATGCGGATATTTGCTGATCTCTTGTAATTAATTTCGAGGGCTCCAAGCGATCCAATGTGGTAGCCGAGCAAATCCAGATATAACCTTTCGAATCTTTATACAAGCCGGTAAACCCGGGATCTATGCCCAGATATCCATTCGATGCATTAAATAACAGAAATTCAACTTTGCCCGATTCTAAATAATGATCTGTTTCTAAAACATATAGTCCATCTTTTGTGGAGATTAAAAGCCTGCCATCATCCAAATCAATGATGGCCTTTACCATGCTTTGCAATACTTCACTTCTTATTTGAATAATGGAATCTTTAGCATAATCATAAAGCATTAATCCTCTGTCACCGCCTAACCAGAAATGGCCTTTTGCATCTAAATAGCTACAATAAACTCCCTGGCAGGGAAGTCTTCCGTTTTCAAAAGTATAATTTGTTATTGCCTGGGACTCCACATCGAGCTTGCTGACACCCGTGTAGCTACCCAGCCAAAAATATCCGTCTTTGTCTTGTGAGATATTCTGGATGTAATGATTTTTATGGATGCCTTCTTTTATGCCAAAATACTTTAAACTGTCAGGATGTTTTAGAAAAACAACGCCTTCCAATGCTCCAAACACAATTTGATCACCCCTTACATCATAGTAGAGTGAAAATACGGTTTTATTATTCCAAAGCATTCGCATCCGGTTTCCCTCTCTTATTTCCAGGCCCTGGTCTGTACCAAAATACAATCGTCCATTCTTGTCTTTAGCCGAAGCAGAAAAGTAATGATAGGAGGGTCCCAACTGATTTTGTTTAAGCTCATTCGATTTGGCATCTAAAGTAAAAAGACCTGTTCCATAAGTGCCGAACCAAATTTGGTGGTTTTGATCTTCCAGCACGGTCCATACATTCGACAATTCTCCTATGGGGAAAGAATAAAATGCCCGGCTAAAAGTATGCCCGAGACCATTTTCTGAACCGATCCAAAATTGATGGTATTCATCCTTTGTCACATCATTTGTTACAGGAAATTCATGCGTGAAAACGATTCTTTGCCCGCCAAGGTCAGGAAGATCCAACTTATTTCTAGTCGAATTCCATATTTTGTTTTTCTTCAAGTCTTGAATTTCAGGTTTTAATTCATGCAAATTGAGGGCTGCTACAGGACTGATTTGGTTTCCATCTATATAAGACAAAACCCTTTTTTGAATTCCTTGAAAAGAGTCTTTCATAACAAATGGTGTTCCTTCTAAGTCTCCCATACTGGGATACAAAAAATATCCACCATTGGAAAGAGCACAAATTGTATCATCCTCAATATAAAAAATGTTTCCCTCTGCTAGCAAATATCCTGTGTTCTTCAATTTGTCGAATTGGTATCGAAGGCTCCCTTTTTTTTCAACGATTGTTTTATATTTTCCATCTCTCAATACATAAAGTGCTGAATGGGCATACCTTTCACAAATCCAAATCGAATTGTCCTGATCAACTGCTAAATCAAATACCACACTTGTATAGGGTTTTGGAAAGGAATTAAATGCAGCTCCGTCGAAAAGGCATATTCCATTGTAGGTTAAAATGACGAGATTACCCTCTGTATCCTCATCAATTCCATGAATGCGATTGTGTAACAAACCATCAGCCTCTGTATAAGAAGAAAATTTCTCACCATCGAATTTATTCAAACCATTTCGCGTGCCAATCCATAAGTATCCACGACGGTCAATATGCAAAGCAGAAATTTTCATTTGAGAAAGTCCATCTCGCATGGTAAATAATCGATATGAAGGAGGCTGGGCGAACAACCAACTACAATAAAATATAAGTAGTATGGAAGTAATGGTCTTCAATGGATAAAATTGCAATGAAAAATTCAATCAGCAATCAATCTGCTTAGTACAAATATATTGAACTTTAAATCTAAAAGAGAAATTAATAAATAGCTATCCGCAATGAAACTAAATTATAAACCTTGAACAACCACTATTTTACCTAAACGATATAAGCAAATTTATTTATTAAATTATTGCGTTATGCTGACTTCCTGACTAACAGACTTCCAACCTACATGCCTCAAAGTTTAAAAGCCTGCATACCTGCAAGCCTCCAATTCAGTCATTCCGATATTATTAAAAAGGCCTTTCAACAGCGAGCTAGTCAGGAACAATTTTATCGAAAGTCAAAAAGTCGAAATGCCTCCATTCTCTATCATCCATTAACTTTGCGACTTGCTCCATTCGCCTTCCTCGATGCGACTTGCTCCATAATCCATAATCTATTTTCCATCATTCTCCTCCCTTCAACTCCCACTCCGCCGTATTTTTCGCTTCCACCATCAACTCGTAAAACCGCGCCATCGCCAGACTGGCGCCTTGTTCGTAATCATACCAGGATTTGTAACTCCCATCTTCGTATTCGATCAGCATCGTTACGGTTTTATCAGCACTGTCATCTCCAAATTTTTCGAGTTGCTTATTTATTTTTAAATAGTTGGCAAGCGCAAACAGACGGTCGATCAGATCGGGTTCGCAAACTGCAGTGTACATTCCCGTTTCTTCAGTAGTGTTATTGATGTTGTGGAGGATCATTTGTCCGTCATTGCTAAGTTTCACACGGAAATCAGGGCAGCCTCCAAACTGACAAAATATATGGATTTGAAGAAATTTAATCGGTTTTACTTCCGGCTTCGCATTATACTCTACGATGTGTCCGAATTCGTATATCAGGGTGTCCTTTTTCATCAAACCCATCTTATAATAATCTTTGTATGTCTTTGGTAAACGCACTTCCAGGCCATCCTTAACTACCGTAGTTGTAGAAGTTTTGAATTGCTTGAAAACGATGTACAACTGCTTACGCGTCTCTTCAATAAATGGGATCACCAGGTCTCCTCTTTTTTTAGAGGGATACAATTGCAGATATTCCCAACCGGGCTCTTCGTCGAGTTCATCTTTTCCAAAAATGAGGTAGTGAACCTGATCTTTTCTTTGTTTTCCTGTTACAAACAAATCTGAAATTTTGTCTTTGTTAAAATCTCCAACATACCAGGGCGAGTATTCCAGAGAATCCAGGTACCATTGATTTTCCTCGTGAGGACAGTCAATTCCTAAACTAAAATTTTTAAGACCGTCGAAATTTTCTTTGATAAAAATACTGACTTCTTTGTCCAGGGTAAAATCATCAAAATTCTGCGCATTCAGGCCTGGAGCAGAAATTATCAATACAAAACTTATATGCAGCCACTTTTTCATTTGATCAATTCAATTTGTAACTGAGACCCATTGTTTCTAATCCGGACAGCAAATCACTGCTGATGAGTACTTTTTTTGGAGAGATCAGTGAGAGTTGGATTTTGTTATCTGCATCTAATACTTGTATGTTCACAGGTATATTTCCCTTATGCGACTTTAGGATTTTTTCCAAAGAGTCTCCCGAATCATTATTAATGGCTTCCAGCTTTACAAAAAGCTGTATGGATTTTTTATACAGCGCTTGCAAAGCTTCGGAAAGAATAATGAGGTGGTTGACTTGAAATTCCCACTCGTCATTTTTATCCTGGCGAAATCTACTTTTCCCATAAGTTCCGTCGACCATGATAGCTTGTCCGTTATTGAGGAATGGTTTGTATTGCAAATACTTTTCTTTAAATAAAGTAATTTGAATGCTGCCGTAATAATCCTGGATTTTAACCACTCCAAAACCTTCTCCGCGTTTGTTGGTACGGTGTTGCGCATCGGCAATGATCCCGCAAATGCGGTGACGATAACCTTCTCTGTTGTCTTCTTTAAAAGTTTCCAGCTGATCCAGCGTAATGGTAGCCGCATGTTGAATTTCGAGTTTGTAATCGTCTAACGGGTGGGCACTCAGATAAATGCCCGCGATCTCAATTTCTCGTTCCAGTTTTTCGAGATTGGTCCATGGAAGACATTCAGGAGCTTTCGGAATGGGTATATCTTCATTAAAACTTTCGCCGAATAAAGATGCCTGCATGCGGTCCTTGCTGGCCTGATATTGGTTACCCCAACGGATCATGAATTCGATGAAACTGGGATATTTATCATAGGGTGCAAAATATTGGGCGCGATGCATGTTTGGAAAACAATCGAAAGCACCGCCATATACACAACTTTCAATCACTTTTTTATTGAAAACTTTTGAATTTAATCTTTTGATCAGATCGGCAAAATCCTTAAACGGGCCATTGGCAGTCCGCTCTTTGAGGATCTCTTCCACAGGTCCTTCCCCGATTCCTTTGAGTGCTGAAAGACCGAATCGGATCTGACTTTTTTCATTGACTGTAAAATCAATTTCTGATTCGTTGATATCAGGTCCTAAAACATTGAGCTTCATGCGCTGACATTCTCTCAGATAGATGCTAAGATCCGATACATTGTTTTTGTTGGCTGTCAAAACCGCAGCCATAAATTCTTCCGGATAATGCGTTTTCAAATAGGCAGTTTGAAAAGCCAGTACGGAATATGCTGCAGAATGTGAACGGTTGAATCCATACATTGCGAATTTCATCATCACGTCAAAAATTTCCTGCGCCTTTTTGGGTTCCACACCCTTTTTCTCGCAACGCTCAACAAAGATTTTACTTTGTTTTTCCATTTCATCTACCTGCTTCTTCCCCATGGCCCTCCTCAACACATCGGCTTCTCCAAGCGAATAATCTGCCATTATTTGGGCGGTCTGCATGATCTGTTCCTGATAAACCATGATCCCATAGGTTGGGCGTAAGATTTCTTCCAGCCAGGGATGCGGATACTCAATGTAAACCCTTTGATGTTTGCGCGCAATAAATTCATCTATGTATGCCATAGGTCCCGGGCGGAAAAGTGCATTCATCGCAATGACGTCCTCAATACCGCTAGGCTTTAGATTTTTTAAATGACCGCGCATGCCTTCGCTTTCAAATTGAAACAAGCCGATGGTGTGTCCGCTTTGAAACAACTCGAGTGTTTGAGGATCGTCGAAGGATATTTTATGGAGATCGACGCGTGCTTCGGGTCCGTATTTGCGTTCGATATTAGTTTGCGTATCGTTGATGATGGATAAAGTATTCAATCCAAGAAAATCCATCTTGAGCAATCCCGTTTTTTCGATGACGCCACCTTCCACCTGAGTCACCAGCAGGTCGGTGTCCTTTGCCGTGCATACGGGAATGAATTTCGTGATTTCATCCGGTGCGATGATGATGCCGGCTGCGTGCACACCCGTGTTGCGTACCGATCCTTCGAGTTTCATGGCCATTTCCAAAACTTCGGATTCGAGGCCCGTTTGCTTTCGGATCTGGCGAAGATCTTCAATGCGTTTTTTCTCATCGGGTTGAAACTCCTCACTCAGATTCGTAGTTTCATCCATGATGTATCGGAGAGAAATACCCGGACGGGTTGGAACCAATTTTGCAAGCCGGTCTGCAGAGGCCAAATCAAGTTGTTTGACGCGTGCCACATCGCGAATGGATGATTTGGCCGCCATGGTACCAAATGTTACAATTTGTGCAACCTGGTTGCGACCATATTGTTCGACGACGTAATCGATGACTTTCTGTCTGCCTCTGTCGTCAAAATCAATATCGATATCGGGTAAACTTATCCGCTCGGGATTGAGAAATCTTTCAAATAGCAGGTTGTATTTTATCGGATCGATATCCGTAATCGTCAGGCAATACGCAACAACTGAACCTGCAGCTGAACCCCGACCTGGTCCAACACTTACTCCCATTTCCCGGGCTTTCCGAATAAAGTCTTGCACAATGAGAAAATATCCTCCGAAATTCATTTTTTCGATAACGGATAATTCAAATTCAATTCTCGATTTCAGCTGCGCATCGATGTGTTTATATCGATTTAATGCTCCTTCGTAAACCAAATGTTCGAGATAAGCATTCTGAGTAGGGAAATTTTCAGGAACCGGAAAATTCGGTAATAAAACATTCCGTTCGAGATTCGGTGTAAAGCATTTATCGGCAACCTCCTGTGTGCGATCCACCGCCTCCGGAAGGTCGCTGAAGGTATTCAGCATTTCCTGCTGCGTTTTGAAATAAAAATCGGAACTCGGAAATTGAAATCGGTCTGTTTCTTCAACGCTCGAATTGGTATTCACACACAGAAGAACATCATGTGGTTTGTAATCCTCCTCTTCCAGATAGTGTACATCATTGGTGGCTATTACCTTGAGTTCATATTTTTTTGCAAAACCCAAAAGAACCTGATTGATTTTCTCCTGACTGACACCCGACCCGTCAATATCGTCACAGCCCCGGTGACGCTGGAGTTCGATGTAAAAATCATCTCCAAAAACATCCAACCACCATTTGAGTTTTTTCTCAGCTTCTTCGATCCGACCTTTTACGATCGTTTGAGGAATTTCAGCACCCACGCAGCAACTGGTCGCAATGATACCTTCGTGGTATTGAAGTAAAAGTTCCTTGTCTATACGCGGAAATTTTCCATACAGCCCATCGATATAACCAAGTGAACAAAGTTTCGAAAGGTTTTCGTATCCGGTTTGATTTTTCGCCAGCAACAACTGGTGCAGACGCTCGTCTTTCTCTCCGGCAGATTTCATGAATGATTTTTTATGCCGGTCGGGTACCAGATAGAATTCGCAACCCAGGATTGGTTTGAGCTTATGGGCTTTAGCCTCTTTAACAAAAGAAAAGCATCCAAACATATTGCCATGATCGGTCAGGGCAACCGCATTTTGCCCGTCCGCTGCAGCTTTTTTCATCAATGCAGCAATGTCTGTGGCGCCATCCAATAAGGAAAACTGTGTGTGGCAATGCAAGTGTACGAACTGAGGCATGGTCTGTTTAAGGTGAGGTGGCAAAGATACAGAATTTCAGGGCTGCAGACGAACGAAAAAAAGCAGCTTTTTGGGTGTAAAAACAGCGAAAAGTGCCAGGTGTACAAAAAAGCCAGGTCCTGATTTTTATGCATTCAAAAAAATTTGTAATATCTTTGGATGCAGCTAATAGTTTCACTATGAAAAATGCAATGATCCTATTCGTTTTGTGCGCGTGTAGTATTCAAAATTATGCACAGGATCCCTTTCCAACATTTGTTGCAGAAGCACAGGAATATTACAAACAGAAAAATTACAAACAAGCACAAATGAGTCTGCAGGACGCCATGAATGAATTGAACCGGCTGATGGGAGAACAACTAGGTAACTTATTGCCCGATGAAATCAATGGATTAAAAGCCGTTCAGGCTGCGTTTAACAATGCAGGATTTGCAGGTGGCGGACTCGCCCTGACCCGGGAATATAAAAATCCCTCCAAACCCGAAAACGATGCCGACATCCAGATCATGGCGAATTCTCCGCTCATGGCAGCAATGCAACAATACATGAACAATCCGGCTATTTTAGGCCCCGGAGCGAAAAGCATCAGAGTAGCAAATCTCCGTGGAGTGCTTAAAACCGAAACAATCGATTTTTATGGCGACAACGATCAGCAACTTAAAATCCGTGGCACCCAGATTCAAATTCCAGTAGGCCAAACGTTGATTATGTTTAACCTCAGAGGTTTTGCATCCGAACAGGATGAACTGGCCTTCGCTTCTAAAATTGATTTTCAGAAAATTAAAATGGCGGCTGGGGAATAATATAAGTGCTAATTTTTTGATTTTTCATCACCATCTATTATTAAATCGCAATATTGTAAGTTATGTTATTACTTACAAATGGAACACTTTTGTTTTATAAAAAATACATATCCTTCACGCAAACACCTCATAAATTCAGTATTCTAAAGTTACTCGATTCTCCATCGCTTTCAACCAAACAGCATAGTTTCTGTTTTAAATGTTTTAATTTTAAGCAGGATGAGCCTTATCGATACAAATAAAGTCAAGGAAGTATTTGAAAGAAATCGCCAAACAGCCGAACCCATTGCAATGAAGCAGGATAAAGAACTCGTACTTCATGGCGATGTGAGAGTCGATCCCTACTACTGGCTCAATGAACGCGAAAATCCGGAGGTGATCGATTATCTCAAACAGGAAAACGAATACCTTGATAACATCCTGGCTCCCGCGAAACCATTGCGCGAAAAATTATTCGAAGAAATGTTAGCCCGGATCCAGCAGGAGGATCAGACCGTGCCCTATCCCATGGGTGCTTTTCTCTATTACATCCGGCACGAGCATGGAAAGGAATATCCGGTTTATTGCAGAAAAAAAAGGACCGATGCAGAGGCCGGTGAAGAAATCATCCTGGATGTGAACAAACTTGCCGAAGGCAAGAAATTTTGTCATGTGATTCCACCAAAACTGAGTCCCGATGGACGCAAATTGGTCTACGGTCTCGATACAACCGGTAGAAACCTGCACCAGGCATTTGTCATAGATTTGTTGACGGGAGAAACTACGGAAACCATAAACAGGATCATGGCTGGAGATTTTGTTTGGACACCCGATAATCTTTCATTTTATTACAATACTAAAGATGAAGAGAATCTGCGATCCGATCGGGCCTGGTTACACACACTCGGGCAGGCATTTGAAGAGGATACTTTGATCTACCATGAAACGGATGAAACCACCTATGTCAGTCTATCCGCATCAAAAGACAGGACACATTTATTCATGCATTGCGGATATACGGAAAATGTCGAATGCCATTTTTTAAACATGAATGAAAAGTCTGCTTCGCTTCAATGTATTAAACCACGGGTATCTGGGTTTTATTACTCGGTCGATTATTTTGACCATCAATTTTACATCCTTCACAATGACCAGGCTGTAAACTTTAAAATAAGCAAGGCAAATGTTTCAGCATTTCAGTTTGAAAAATGGGTCGAGTTCATTCCGCATTCTGAAGAGATTTTGATTCAGGATATGGATTTCTTCTCAAATTACCTCGTCATTCATGAGCGCAGTAATGGATTGAATCAAATCCGCATCCATCCCTGGAATGAATCGGCGGAACCCCATTTTATCCGCTTTCCGGATGCCAGCTACGATTGCTGGTTGGGAGCAAATAAGGAATTGGATACGGAAATACTCCGCTTGCATTATACTTCACTCACCACGCCCAGTTCGACCTTCGATTACGATATGCGGAATCGAACTTTGCAATTATTGAAAGAACATAAGGTTTTGGGTGATTTTGATAAATCCAATTATGTTTCTGAATACCTGCAGGCACCGGCCAGAGATGGCGTCATGATTCCCATATCCTTGGTGTATCGCAAAGGATTTCAAAAAAACGGCAAAGCTCCGTTATTGCTCAATGCATATGGGAGTTACGGCATCAGTTACGATCCCGTTTTCAGCAGCAATGCCTTATCCTTACTCGATCGGGGATTTGTTTTAGCCATTGCCCATATTCGCGGTGGCAAGGAAAAAGGCTGGCATTGGTATGAAAAGGGAAAGATGTTTCATAAAATGAACACTTTTTACGATTACATCGATTGTGCAGAATACCTGATCCGCGAACACTACACGACTAACGAACGTTTGTTCGCAAGGGGAGGATCGGCCGGGGGGCTGCTGATGGGAGTGGTACTCAACCTGCGCCCCGATTTGTTTAAAGGCATTCTGGCCCATGTGCCTTTTGTCGATGTCATCACGACGATGTCGGATCCCAACATTCCATTGACAACCGGAGAGTACAATGAATGGGGCAATCCCGAAATTCCAGAACAATATTTTTATATGAAATCGTATTCCCCTTACGATAACATCATAAATAAAAATTATACAAATGTGCTGATCACCACCGGATTTTCAGACAGTCAGGTTCAATACTGGGAACCCGCAAAATGGACCGCTAAATTGCGGACCCACCGAACGGATAAACATCATTTGCTGCTTTTCCATACAAATCTCGATGCCGGTCACGGAGGAGCTTCCGGTCGTTTTGAACGATTAAAAGAAGTCGCCCTCGATTATGCATTTGTATTGTTGCTGGCAGATTTTGGTCAGTAGTCAGTAGTCAGTAGTCTGCAGTCAACAGTTGGCAGTTGGCAGTCATGAAGTCAGTAGTCAGTAGTCAAAAGTCAAAAGTTGGCAGTCAAGCAGTCATGAAGCCAAGCAGTCAAAATAAGAGCTCCTAAATTTCTCCTTGCCTACATCCCGATAAAATTGCATAATATTTTAGTAAAGAAATAATTCTCTATATTTTATCGGGACTACATGCCTACATGCCTCCCCACCTACAGGCCTACAAGCCTCCATGCCTCCCCACCTACATGCCTACAAGCCTCCAAGCCTCCCCACCTCCATGCCTCCATGCCTCCATTCAACATATTCCAATTTCTTCCTATATTTAGACTGCCAATTTCCGCTGAATTTTATTAATTAACCATAAATCAAACAAAATGGAGACAAAAACAAATTGGATTGCGTTGGTCGTTTCGGCCCTTGTAGGAATGGGGATGGGCTGGCTTTGGTACGGCATGTTGTTTACTGACCTCTGGATGTCGGGAAACGGCATAAGTATGGACGGTGAGAAGATGATGAAAAACGGTGCAGAAATGCCTATGGACATGCTACCTATGATTGTAAACATCATCAGCTTGCTCGTTTACGCTTACTGCATGAACTGGCTGGTCAACAAAACCAGTTCATTTGACCTGAAATCCGGTGCAACACTGGGTGCTGTGATTGGTGTGATCCACCTGTTTGGAATTTATACGGGCAACCGCTTTGCAGGTAATCCCGTAAGCCTTTCAATGGTCGATGGATTTTATACCTTTTTGCTGTTTACAGTGATGGGAGCGATCATCGGCGCCTGGAGGCCGAAGTAAAGAATTCATTCGCAAAAAAGATCATGCCCTTATTCCTGTTAAAGGAGTAAGGGTATTTTTTTAGTAACTCCATTTGCCGCGAATGTAAAATACATTTCCTATCGACTTGTATACCTTGTTGGTTTCTGCAAAGGAAGACTGAATCGTTATATCGATATCAAAATTAGATGCTGTATTCCAATGATAAGTAGGTATCCACAATAGAGTGTTATTGGCAGGGGCATAGATCAGTGATAAAGAGAGGTTGTGAATGGGACTAAGAGCTTTAGACATCCCAGCATAAAAGCTGTTGCGATATGGGAACAATGATTTGGGAGATAACTGTGCATCCAGGAAGCCGCTATTCCCTAAAAGATTCCCATGTGGATGACTGTTGTACAAATATGCAAATGACAGATACCATTCGTTGCTGAATGTGCGATCCAACATAAGCGATAAAGTCAAGACGCTGTTCGTGTCTGCAGCATTTTTCCTTGGATGAAAAGAGCTGAACTCGCCTTTAAATCCGGCATCCGCGATACTTCCTGCCCATCCGCCTCCAATAAAATAATCGGTATGCAATAACCCGGTGAGCACTTGGAAATCATAAGCAGAGGTATTCCATTTGTATAAGATTCCTGCGATGTGTTGGTCTTTATTTTTTCCGGGTTTATAAGCAAGCTCCATCGTTGCATTCGAGTGCAGATTTTTCTGTATGCGCAAGGCATCGCTTCCCGGACGTTCTTCATAATCGAAGTCCAGAAAATTATAGGCATTGAAAATGTCGTTCGGATTCCATATCGTGTTGATGCCCCAATTGATTCGTTGACGGCCCAACTTTACATCCCATCCGGGAGTTGTGTATTGAAAATACATTCGATCTGCCATGGAATGTACGACGAAGCCTTTTTTATCCAGCCATAATTTGGAAAGATTCAAAAATCCACTGTTTTCTTCGAGAAATTCACCGTAGTTAGGAATATCACTGATGAATTCTCCCCAAAGAATCCGGTTGCGCAGTTCTAATTTGAAAGAAAATTTAGAATCCAGATTTAATTTGAAGTTGATTCTGTTGTGCAATGTATTGAAAGTACTCATGGATTCAATCCTGTCCTGAAAAAATGAAGTTTGGAGATCTTTTATATATCCATTGATTTCCAAAAGTGGATAATTGATCTCCTCCTCCTGAGCATGTATGTTCTTACAAATACAAGCCATACATACTAAAAGAAATGGTAAACAGGTTTTCAATTTATTTAGCTTCAGTTTTAATTTGTCGATGCGGGTGCTGTATCGTCCACAATTTTTCCATCTTCCAGTGTGATGACTCTTCTTGCGCGGCTGATGACTCTTTGATCATGCGTTGAAAATACAAAAGTCATGTTTTCTTCTTCGTTGAGTTGGGCCATCATATCCAGCAAATTTCCTGCCGACACCGAATCCAGATTGGCTGTCGGTTCGTCTGCAAGAATAAATTGAGGTTTCGATGCCAGTGCTCTGGCCACTGCAATCCGTTGTTGTTGTCCGCCGGATAATTCCCCGGGCCTTTTATTGGCTTTGTTTTCGAGACCTACTTGTTTTAAAAGTTCCATGACGCGTTGTTCCCTTAATTTTAGAGGTATTTTCTGCAGCAACATGATAAACTCAATATTTTCTCTTGCCGTTAATACCGGAATGAGATTGTAGGATTGAAAAACAAAACCAATATTGTGCAGCCGGAAATCGACCAATTCATTTCCTTTTAAAGCAGTGATGTTGGTTCCGTTGATTTCCACAAATCCTTCAGTGGGTTGATCGAGTCCGCCGATCATATTCAGCAAAGTCGTTTTTCCGGAGCCCGATGGCCCTTTTATGGCCGTAAATTCACCTCTCGATAAATGGAGGTGTACTTTATTCAATGCATAAACCGGCACCGTTTTTTCATCGTATATTTTGGATAGATTGTGAGCGTCTATGACGGTTTGTTTCATGTTGCTTAAATTTTAATGGAAGCTGCGGGTTTTAATTTTAAAGCGCGTTGAGCCGGAAAAAGTGAAGAAAAAAACGCAGTGATGAGAACCATGAAGAGTATCGTGAAAAATTGTTCTGATTTCAAAGAAGGATAAATCACAGAACTGTAACCAAAACTCGAATAGACTTCTGAAAAATGGCTGAAATCTATACCGGTTTGCCGGGTAACACTTATGGTAATGAAGGCAAGAAGAATGCCTACGGGACAACCTGCCAAAATGAGAAAAAAAGTTTCTAAGAGTATCATGCTAAAAATTCTCATTTTATTCATGCCCAGTGAAAGCAGCATGCCGATCTCGCGGGTGCGTTCCAAAACCGACATCATCATGGTGTTGATGATTCCAAATGCAAGAGCCAATAAAATAATACCCATATAGATATAAACCATTTGCGAGCCGGCCGTTACGGTAAATCCAATTTCCGGAGCAATTTCCATCCAGTTTTTGATTTCGACATTTTGGAATTGCTTTTTTAACTGATCTGTTGTGGCATTCAATTGGTCGTTGGAATGGAGTAACAGTGCGATTTCATTGAGTTCACCCTGCACTCCAGCCAGCGAATCGATATCCCGTATCTGTACAAATACATTGGTCTCGTCGTAAGGTGTATTATTTGTTTGAAACAAGCCTTTGATCCGAAAGGCAGCGGATGCAAGATTTCCTTGTTTGTCCTGAAAAGTGAGGATCGCTTTTTTGTGAAGACTTAATTTTAATTTATGGAGGAGTTTTTGACTTAGGATGATTTCATTGGAGCCTGCATCGTCAAAATAATTTCCTTTTACCAATTTGCTTTCGAGTCGGGTGAGAAGGTTTTCCTCTTGTGGAAGGACGCCATTGATAATGACCCCATGACTTCCTGCTGTCGACGCAATCATACCCTGTAATACCAATCTGGCAGATGCAAATTGAACCTCGTCTTGCATCTTGCATTTTTGGAGGGTAGCGTATGCATCTTTTAGAGTAAACTGAATATCGTAGTCTTTTTTGAAATCGGGATGGTGCAGTTGTATATGTGAAATTTCAGTGCGTATGGCTGAATCAACGCGTTGTTCGATCATACCGTTGTAAAATGCGATCAGAAAAATACCCGTCCAGAGCCCCAGACTGATGGCAACAGCCAGAATGACGCTGCGTTTTTTGCTTCTCCAAATATTTCTCCAGGCAATTTTAATGAGCATAGAATAACATTAATTGCGAAGGGCTTTTACGCCATCCATTTTTTGAATATGCCAAATGGGATACAATCCGATAACAAATGCAAGACACAATACAATCAGCGATTGGGTGAAAAAAATATTCGGGTCTATGGCTGTGGGAATGATGGGTTCAAAGCCAAATTCCTCATAAGCCCGGGCCATTTCTCCGGTAAATTGGAGTGGATGTTTATTTAAGTAAATGACCAGGGGAAGACTTAAGGCCATTCCGATGAGAATGCCAAGCAGAGTCATGAGCAGCGTTTCTCCGAACAACATCAATCCAAGTCGCATTTTTTTCATTCCAATGGAAATCAACATTCCAAATTCTTTTCTCCGCTCTGCAGTCATCATGAGGATGGTGCCGAAAAAACCAAAACCAATGATGAGATACAACACTCCGGAGAACACGTAAAAGGAAACGCCATCAGCTTTGATGTGATTGGAAATTTCCGGCATCATCGTTTCCCAATCCATCGTCTCGTATTCCTCGCCTAATTTTGATTGAAGACCTTGCACCAGTGTTTTCATTTCTAAGGGATCGCTGAGTTGCAAAGAAATCGAACTCAATAAATTTTCGGCACTCAAAAAGGACTGTGTTGTTTTCAAGGGTAAATAGATGAAGCCATCGTTCATGGCCGGAGAAGCGAGCTTTACGATGCCCGACACTTTGTATTTGCCTGCGGCGAGTGCACCGTGGTAGCCTTGCCCAAACAGAACCAGCGTATCTCCGCTTTGGATATCAAACCGCTCTGCCAATCCTTCTGCAAGCAATATGGATTCTTCAGATTCAGAAAAATAAGAACCAGAGGTCAATTTATTTTTGAGATGACTGAGTTTATTTTCCTGGTCCGGATCTGTGCCGACCAGCATACACCCTTTGGTGTGAGCCCCATTGGATGCGAGTACAAAAGTTTCAAGCCTGGGCGCAATACCCGTGATGCTTGGATACTGACCGATAATTTGTTGCAATGAATCCTCCCAGTAAAAACCATTGTCCAAAATGCGATCATTCCAATATCCGTTTTTATGGATCTGTATATATCCGGAATAATAACCCACCACGTTGCGAATCAAATTATCGAATGCACCCGTCTGAAACGATTGCATCAGGATGGAAAACAAAACTGCAAAGGTGATGGATGCCGTAGTGATGAGCGTGCGTCTGCTGTTGCGCCACAAATTTCTCCAGATCAGTTTGAGAATCATTGAAGCTTGCTCATATTTTGACTGGTAAAAAAGGCATCCTCGATAGCTTTGTCAAATGTAAGTGAATTGTAAATCAAAACGGTTTTATGTCCTTTTTTATCTGCGGGAATCATCTCCAGTCGTGCCGGCAGAAGGCGTCCTCCCAAATTTTTTAAACCGGATGCATGCATCGTATTGACCAGCCTGCCTTCTTCATCGAAATAATGGGCGTGCAGGATCACATCATTTTTTTTGTCGATGAACAAATCAATTCCGCCCCAGATCACAGCCGCCTGTGGTTTGGGTTGAAGATGGATTTTATAACAGATTCTATCGTCAATCAGGCTGTCTTTTACCAGAGTATGCTCGTAATCTTCCAGGATGGATGCTTCTTTGACCAGGTCGTCGTTTGTAAAATCCGTACCCATCCAACTCTGGCTCATCATAGATGGAGGCATCTTAATATTCCGCTCGATGGAAGGAATCCAGTTCCACACTTCCTTTTTTCGCTTGAGAAAAACAATGCCTTTGTCCTTAACCGGAGCGGTGATGAGGATCATAGCCAGATCATTGCCTTTACCCCAGGTTTTCATCGTCATTTCGCGCGACCATTTAGGGCGAATGGTTTGAATGGTCATATGGGCCATCGAAGTTTTTCCACGTGCATGCTCGTCGGCTTTTCTGACGATGTCTTTGGCAGACTGTGCCGCGAGTCCAGAAGCGAACATGGATAAAAAGAAGCAAATGAGCAGAAAAATATGAGCCTTTTGAATATTTTTCATTTTAACGAAGTCAAGGGATGTAAATTGAGCCATATTACAGAACATTCCATTTCCATTTGGGTTCTAATGAAGCCGGACTTTTTATAGATGCGGATAAAGATCAATTATAAAGCCGGTAAATGGACTTTGCACATCAAATTTAATTATATTTGCCATGCGAATCTAAAGTTAAAACTATAATCTGATAAAATGAGAAATACAAATTTTTATATTTTTTTTCTTTGTTTTCTGACAACACAATTTGCAAAGGCACAGGGGATCAGTATCAGCGCAACAACCACCCCGCACAAAGTTCTTTTCAGGGAGTTTATAGATACCTTAATAACAAAGGATACCGAAAACAACATCGAAGAAATCATGATTGTAAAAACCTCGGGGATGTACCTGAAGCTTTCTGATTGTGCAAATTTGAAGGGGATCCTTGAATTGGGAAGTTCAACTGCAGATCTGGCAATTTTAAGAACTGCATCAAATTTAAATATTTACTGCGTACCTGCTCAAAGTGGAATGGAATGGAATATAAAATCATTTCAGGCAACTATTGAAAGTAATAATCAGAATCCCAAATATTTTGAGGAGACAAACATGAGTTTTTCTTTGGAATTCCAGGACGCTCTGATGAATTTAAATTCCGGTGACAAACTCATCGTCAAAAATTTGCAGTTAATGAACAATCAGGGAAAAATGTTGACAATTGGATTTGAAGTGGTGGGTGGCTCGGAATAGTTTACTAAAATCCAATGAACTTTAAAAAGGGCTACTTCTCAATATTCTTTTTAATCAATAATGTTGGGGGTGGTTTCCGGGTAATTTTAAGTGAATTGCCATTCCATCTGAAATGATCAAATAAACTTACGTTCGTTTGTTAAAAAATCAAAACTCCACCTGGTAATTTTTTAAACACCAACAAACTCAGAACTGGATCGACCGGCTCATTGAACCGGCAAGAATTAGGCATGGCATTTCTCAAGTTGATAATTGAAGTGGAAATTGATCCAATGCACAATTATGCAGAAAAGAAGAAGTTTATCAAAAAAATTCAAATACTATATCCTACTGCAATCAAAATGACTGGCCCTTCGATCCAACCAATAAACACAAATAAGTAACAACAATGACTTAGTTATTAGCTAATGCGCCCATAGACCAAATCAAAAGTCTCGTTTAGAAAAAAATATGAATACAGAACTCTTGATATTTCCTTAAAAAGCGCTAACTTTGTTTTCAATGAGATTGCATAGAGACAAACATGTTGCGGGAAAATTTGAAGCCATTCAAAAATTGGAAATTGCAGAAATACTTCGGCAAAATCTTAAAGACCGATTTTTTCAAGGCTTATACCTGCATTTACTAAATCACCATTGCAATCCTAAAACATATCGGTTTGTAAGAGTTTTTAACAAAGCCTTTAAACGCCCTTGAATTCAATTTTTAACGAAGATTTTCTGGAGTATCTTGAATTACTTCATAAATATTCTGTCCGGTATATTTTAGTTGGAGGCTTAGCAGTCAATATATATGGATACAGAAGATCAACCGGAGATATGGCTATTTGGATTGAGCCCACTATAGACAATCATTCAAAATTAATTCAGGTTCATGTTGATTTTAAAATGCAGATGGGTGCAATGGGTGAATTGGATAATTTTCTGAATACCTCTGAATTCGATGTGTTTCAATTTGGAGGAGGGTTTGTGAAAATTGATGTAATGACCGCATGTAAAGGATTGGATTTTAATGAGGCTTATAATCAAGCCAATTTGGTTACCATTGAAAATGTCAATATCAGAGTCCTGCACTTAAACCAATTAATTGAAGCTAAGCTGGCTTCTGCAAGGTTTAAAGATTTGGATGATGTAGAAAATTTAAAACAAATTCATTCATCCGGATCTTAAAATATATGGTCGCTGGAATTGAAGGCTCAGTATGAAATTAATTGGATTATCAAATTATTGCCGGTTATTGTCTTATACTGTTCACCTGCTAATGTAAAATTAACCTGACGAATAGGACAATTATTCAAAAAGTTGAAAAACTGGCTATAAACCTTTACGGCCAGCTTTGATGAAATTCTTGTTTAAAATGCTGCAAAAGCATTTGTATAAATTCCTTTCATTATAAATTGATCGCACAATTGTGCATTGACCATTTCGATGGTCAATCGGCTTGCTTTAATTGTTTGGACATTCACTAAGAGTATTGCCAATTCCTATATCATGCTCCATTCCCTTGCTTACCCTAAAGGCATCATTTTCGAAAAAGCCTTTTCATCTTCAGGAATTGAATATCCCCGTAAAATTATAACCTGTAAAGAAAAAGTCATCGAACTAACTGCACCGGTGATGGACGATCCGGAGAATTGTTATTTGTGGCAACCTGTTGCTGACATGTACAAATATTCCTATCAAGTTACGGTCGAACCTCAAATCACAACAGATTATACCATTCAAATCACAAATTACACTACAGGTGCTTCCGAAACTTATACGATTACAGTGTATGTAGTAGATCACATCGACCTTTATGAAAATCAAAACATATCTGAATGCATGGAGTTTAGACCGCTTCACATCCAGGGCATTTTGGCAGGCCATCGTATGGATGAAATTTCCTGGTCACAACAGAACTACTTATACGTTCTTATAACTGAGGGTGGTCAAATTTATAACAAGGATCCTTGGTTTCCGGTCGTAGGTGGGGAATTTTCTTTACATTCGGCAGCTTGGGAAATATAACACAATGATGATAAATTTGTTGTAAGACAATCCGGAGTAATAGATACCTTAGACATGTACAATTCAAAAAGAGAGACAATTGGATATGTATATGAAGAATCCAGCTGTATCTTACAGGAATTCAATTTATTAATAAATGGGTCTATTACGAAACACGATGACAATGACTGGTCATTTGATCCCATCAATAAACACCAAGGAAAGCAATGGAAAAAATGATTTCGCTACAACTGAATATTAATAATATCCTGTTCCTGCTCATTTTCTTAGGACATCAAACTTGCGCGCAAATCAGCACAGGTGCAAACATCATACTATTAATAGATTCAAACAAAGTAGAATGTCCACTTGCATCATCGGAGTCAAGTCTTAATTGTACTAAAAGATGGAGTTTGGCAAGTTATTTATTAGATAATTACTATTTTACAAATGATTCTAATTTGTTAAATTTCTTTGATTCTTCAGTTCAGTATATCCTGGAAAAACACCGACCTTATTATAGGTATTATATTGGATCCGCAAGATATATGGAAGATCAATTAGCAGCCTACAGATTGTCATACAGAATGAGTGAATATCCTTCGCAAATGCAATTGGACTCCTCCATACTTTACCGATCGCATATTCTCTTAAAATACTTGTCCGATAAATTACCTGTCAATCAGATTACTGAGTCCTATAAGAACCATACAGATGTCGAATACAGAGTGTTCTTATTTGGAGGTCTTATTAGAAAATTGAGTAAGACGAAAATTCCCGAGGTATACCATGCGTTGATTGACACATTATTAATTGACAGAACAGACTACAGAATGGTAATTAAACTTTTGAGGGACTGCAGAATTCCGGAATGTGATAGTCTATTAAATTTGGAATACCAGCGATTTGATACGCTCAAGGATTTGAACAATGAATTTGACAAGAGTTTGTGGGAAGATGTTTTCAATCGAGGTGATGAAATCCGCGATTCACTTGAAAGAATAAAAATGATTCTGAACGTTCAAAGACGTGATGACAGCATTCGAAATGCAATGCTCGAATTGGAAAATGCGCCTTTTGATGAGGCACTGTATCTGTCTACCTTAGATTCCACTGATAAAGCGCAATATTTAATTAGGAAAGATACTACCTTATGGCATGATGACTTCCTTATCATTAGAAACAATGAAACGGATTTCAAAGCCTGGTCAAATAGTGCCTTAATTAAAAAATTGACTAAATTAAATCCAAAGCGTTTCTATGCGATCTGTATGTATAATTACTTAAAATTAGACGAGGACTTGCAAATGAACCAACTCTTTATAATTACGCAAATCATCGGAGATCGGATATTGAATAAGCGCTATTTACCCAATGCCAAACAGAGGCAATTCTTGAATCAGTTCATCAATGAATTTTCTAAATATTATTGCACAGCACTACACCTTTCGAGCAAACTGCATTGGCAAAGCAGAAAACAGCTGCTTCGTCTGTGGCCTTTGTTGAATGAACCTGTTTTGGACTGGCTGGTTCATCCCGACACTTGCTACAATATACTCGCTAAAGATCTGCTCATCTGTATCTTTTCGGAAGAGCTTGTTAAAGCAATCATCTATAAAATGGATTTCCCGGCCAACAAAAAAGAGAAATCTTATAAAGAAACATATTTCAATGCCCTAAAACTGCTCTACAACTATGATGAAACGGAAAGTCATGTAATTCTGTTGGATTTGCCACCCCGCCGGCCGCTTCGCAATGCACGACAAACGCAGGATTGGATCGACAGGCTCATCGAACCGGCAAGGATAAGGCATGGGATTTCTGAAGTAGATAATTGAAGTGGAAATTGATCCTATGCACAATGATGCAGAAATGAAGAAGTTTATCAAAAAAATTCAAATACTATATCCTGCTGCAATCAAAATGACTGGTCATTTGATCCACTCACTTTAAATCAGGGAAAGCAATGGAAATAAAGCTAAAGATTTTATTAGTATTTTCATTATTTTATTTTCAAATGAATTTACGTTCTCAGGTTTCTGACCGAGATACCATCATCCAATTAATTGAACTTAATAAAACTGATTGCCCAATTCAAACCAATTATTATCAAATTGGATGTATTTACAGGTGGATGGAGATTTTTAAACGCATCCAAAATAATTTTTTTAAACCCGATAGTATTTTGATGCACTACTTTCTGCAGAATGAAGATTATATTATGTTCCGCGATCGTAAAACCACTTTTGTTGGAGTATCAATGGAAATGGATGAAGTACTTAAAAGGAAAAACGGGATTTACCAAGACTATATATTATCTCTTAGTTTTAAAGACAGCAGCTTTGTTTCAAAATTAGACTTTGCTTTGAAGCATGATAAAAGAAGATGGATTAAAATACTAACTAAACAACTCTCCATCGAGGATATTATAGTATTATTTAATGAAAGAGAAGAAAAAAGTGGTATATTAATAAATATGTTCGATGACCGGAACTTAGATGATTGGCTAATATTTTATTCCAATGTATTGACTTCTCTGAGAACAAAAATTCCAACTTATGGGACATTTATTTCATTGATCACTGAAAAGAAAAATAGCCAACTTGATAGCATATTCATTATTGAAAAGTCATACTTTGAAAACAATCGAGACACAACAAATAGTCTCCATAACTTCATCTGGGACCATAAATTCACGCGCAATGCCATCGTTCGGGATTCAATAAAAAATGCAGAATGGGAAAAAGAAAAAGCAATCAGAAATGACAGCATTCGGGAAGCCATGCTAAAAGAACAACTTGAACCCCCTACTGAGGAAGAATACCTCTCAACCCTCGACTCCACCAAAAAAGTGGAATACTTCGCAAGCAAAGACACGACCCTGTGGTATGAGGGCTATATTTTCCCCGGAGATGATGGCACAAATTTCAACAGTTGGCCGAATGAATCGCTATTGGAAAAATTATCCTATTTGAATACTAAGCTCTTTATGACCATTGGACATTACAATCCATCCCTTTTCTTCGAAGACATCTCAATGTTCCACTTATATAAAATTTCCCAAATCATTGGCGATCGAGTATTGAATAAAAGCTTTTTACCCAATGCCAAACAGAGGCAATTCTTAAATCGGTTCATCAATGAATTTTCCAAATATTATTGCAACTCATTACACTCTTCGTTTGAACTTCACTGGCAGAGCAGAAAACAACTACTTCGTCTGTGGCCTTTATTGAACAAACCAGTACTGGACTGGCTGGTTCATCCCGACACTTGTTATAATATACTCGCTAAAGATCTGCTCATCTGTATCTTTTCGGAAGAGCTTGTTAAAGCAATCATCTATAAAATGGATTTCCCGGCCAATAAAAAAGAGAAATCTTATAAAGAAATATATTTCAATGCCCTAAAACTGCTCTACAACTATGATGAAACGGAAAGTCATGTAATCCTGTTGGACTTGCCGCCCCGCAGGCCGCTTCGCAATGCACGACAAACTCAGGACTGGATCGACAGGCTCATCGAACCGGCAAGGATAAGGCATGGTATTTCTGAAGTAAAATAATGAGGAAAAAAAAATTAATTCTTTCGCGCTATCTCTTGGATTTCATCTCCTGAATATTATCACTAAGAGTTAATAGAATAAAATTTTTATTATTTCAACACAAAATGAGCAGTTTAGATTGTATGATTGGCTGTTAAATGGATTCAAATAAATTTATTCGAATTTTTTATTTTGCCTGGATCCATTTCAAATATGACATTTTTGAAATTTGCAATAACTAACACTCGTTAATAGTTCCACAATTCTAAGCCATAAATATACAAACGACCAACTATTATCCATGAACTATCGTATACCATGCTTCAGCAACCGGAGTTCGTCATCTGCCAAAGCTACATAAGCCTGACCTGTGTCCCGCGAAGCCAATGAAAGAAAAAAAAAGAGCCCTGAAATCAGAGCTCTTTTTGTTGACCCATAAGGATTCGAACCTTAACAGACAGAACCAAAATCTGTAGTGCTACCGTTACACCATGGGTCAATGGTCCTAAACGGGCTGCAAAAATAATGAGAATCCTGAATTCTAATAGAGGTAATTCTAAAAATTCTAATCTAATTTTTCATTAATTAATTGATAATCAATGGACCATATTATTAAAATGGCATCCTGATAAATGTTAGCCGTTTTGCCTTTCTTTCAATTTATAGATGCAGTCGAGTTCACGGCCCTTTTCATTATAGTCCATTCCGAATCCAACGACAAACTCAGGTCCGATCTCCACCCCGACAAAATCAGGATGGATGCCGAATCTCAGGGATCGGGGTTTAAAAAGCAAACTGGCAATTTTCAAATCGGTATACCCATTTTCCATGAGAAATTGACACAATGCAAAAAGGGTATTCCCGCTGTCGATGATGTCCTCCAGGATCAGGATGGGCAGACCCGGAACCAGCCTTTGCAGCAAGCCCTCAGGTATCCGAACTTGATTTTTGGAATTCAGTCCTTCGTATGTCTTGATCTCAAGAGCATGCAGTTCTGTCTGAAATTGAAATAAGGGCTGAATTCGATTGGAGAATTTCTCCGCACCTTTTAATAGGTATATCAATTGAACGGATTCACGACCATAAAAAAGATTGATTTCTCCGGCCAACCTTTGCACACACTGATTTATAGCCTCGCTGCCGATAAATTTTTCGAAATACAATCCATCGATCTCAACGGATTCCATATTTGTCGATTAGATAAACCAGGCTGGCCATGGCCGCAGAACCCAATGCCAACTCCCTCGGGTGTACGGCTTCAATCCGGTCCTGTTCGGTGTGGTGGTAATCGAAATATCGCTGACTGTCGGGTCTTAATCCGATCAACATTCCCCCCTGGCTTTTTAACGGTCCAATATCGGCTCCGCCTCCACCCGGTGAAAAAGTTATGTTATATGGGCCCAACAACGATTCCCATTGAGGTATGACTTTTTTAAATCGCTCCAATAATTTGCTTTCCCCATCAAAGCCAAATCCTTGTGGAGTGAATCCACCGGCGTCAGACTCTATGGCAGCGAGATGAAATTCTTTGTTCGTATTAGAAAACTTGGCATAAGAAAGCCCACCTGCCAGTCCGTTTTCTTCATTTTGAAAAAGGACACATCGAATCGTCCGCAAGGGCTTGTAACCCAGTCGATTCAATAAATACATGACCTCCATGCTGTGCACGCATCCGGCTCCGTCGTCGTGCGCACCACCTCCTACATCCCAGGAATCGAGGTGGCCGCCTACCAGTATGATTTCTTCGGGGTATTTGGATCCCTTGATCTCACCGACAACACTATAACTTTCTTTCGGTCCGCGATTTTCGCAGGTAGCTTTCAGATAAACTTGAGTGGGACCGGATGCAAGACATTGGCTTAATACATCAGCTGATTTTGTAGACAGTGCTAATGCCGGAATTACTTTGGAAGAATCCTTAAAAATGGTGACCCCGGTGTGCGGCCAGTCGTCGGTTCTTCCCGTCATCGACCTGATGATGCATGCCGCTGCACCCATTTTAGAGGCCAGATCGGGGCCAAACACGCGTTGATCCACAGCCGATCCGTATGCATTAAAAGTTCGCAAATGTTTGTTGTCGAAAGCCCGGCTAAGAAATACGATCTTTCCTTTTACTTTATCGCCTGCTGCCCGCAAATCATCAAGCGACTTAAATTCAATCACTTCGGCAGCCAATCCATCCGGTCCGGTACTCCCGGATCCACCCAATGCCAGACATTTCAGCTCCAGACTTCCAAAGGCCGCGTGGTTTACAATGCGTGCCTTCTCTTTTTCCCCGCGATACCAGTAATTCACCGTACAGGGCAGCCTGAACACGGTATCGGTCCCTAGACTGTCCATAACCTGTGCCGTAAATTCGACAGCTGCCAGACTTTGAGGAGAACCTGCTATCCGCCCACCTATATGCTCCGATAGATAATGCAGCCATTTGTAAGCAATTTGCCCATCCAAAGCCTGTTCAAAAAAGCTTTTAATCATGAAGGCATCGTCTTCTTCAGATTTTTGTTGGCCGGTTAAGCTAAAAGATCCAACGCATAGATAAAAAATTATAAAATGGGTCCGCTTTATTCGGCCAAACCCCATCGATTTCATTACGTTCATGTTCATTAAATAAACCCTAAAATTAATTTTCAACAAAGAAATCGATTTTGCAGTAAAAAATGGCATTTGCGGGCTGATTTCAGACAAATTGCAGGTGATGAAGCTCTTAACCAGGATATTATAAGGATCAGAGTGAATTCAAGGTATGAATTCCCGTAATCCCCATCCACAAGCATAGATAAAGAAGGGGGCTGAAGTCCTTTAAACCAGGTCAAAATTTGCAATCTTTGTGACTTCAATAAATTTAAAAAACTTACGCATGAAAAATCTGATGTTTACCACTTTGGCGATGTGCCTCGCTTTGTTTGCATCCGCTCAGACCGATGAGCAGAAAGCAGCACAGGAAAAAGCAAGAATGGATCAATTAAGCAGCTCGACAAACCTGGAAGAAAAAGAAGGATGGACCCGCACAGCTGCCATTGGACTGGATCTTGGACAATTGTTGAACATCAATCCTTATTTGGGAGCAGGAAACAGCCGTCTGGGATTAGGTGGTGCCTTTCAATATAAAGCAGCCCTTAAAAAGGGCCTGACCAGCTGGAAAAATGATATCTTATTTAATTTTTCAGCTGAAAAAACCGGTTCCGGACTGGTGAGCGCGGGCTCCGATGAAAAAGTTCCTTTCAGAAAGGCACTGGACATGTTGCAATTGAATTCAAATCTTGCTTTTAAAACTTCGAAGGCATCTGCCTGGTCTTATGCATTTGATTTCGGTTTGAGAAGTCAGTTGTTCAACAGTTACGTAGATTCAGCAACGCAGCTGATTTACATGAAGGAATTAAATGAAGGCAATTACAACACCAAACTGGTATCCAAATTGTTCTCACCGGCACTGATCACATTCGCTCCTGGAATTCAATATTCAAAAAGCAAAGACTGGCAGATTTTTATTTCACCCGCAGCCGGACAATTGCTTTTTATCAGCGATCAAAAAATTGCCAATTTGGGTGTTCACGGCACCCCTTTGAAAGAAGGAAGTACAACGGAATACGAAACCAGCAAATTCGCATTGGGTGCATTTGTCAAAGCCGGTTATACGCATAAATATTTCGATAAACTGAACGTAGCCAGCGAACTGAGTTTGTTTTCCGATTACCTCGACCAGCCCCAACACATCGATGTAGTCTGGATGAACAATATTGGTATTGAGCTCTTCAAAGGATTTCATCTCAACCTCAAAGCAGACCTCTACTACGATCACGACAAAATTAACAACATCAGCGACGGCAATGCGGTAGGCGGCATCCAAGGTACCGGCAGAAGAATCAATGTGATTGAGCAATTGCTGGTGACCTATACGAGAAGAATATAGTTTTCAGTAAGCTGTTTCCAGGTTGTAGTTTGGTTATTCCCATAGGTGGATGGTAATTCCGATCCCATCCTATGCAAGAATTTCCTCAAAGCTATTCCTGTGAAATTACAAGTATAAATTGGCTAAAAAACACAAGTCTTATTTTATCGGGGGCAAAAAGTCCGAGGCACTTTAGTTACTAACACTTGATAGTATGCTGAAAGTTTAACAAAATTTATGTAAGAGCCTTCGACTTCCCGATAAGATGAACATGGATATTTTTTCCAAAGCACTATTTCAGCAACTTCATGTCGGGACGCTTTGCTCTCTAATCTTTGTTCTTACCATGAATCGCCTTTTCCTACAAGTTCTCATTGGCCACCCATCCATGCCCGCTCCCCTTCCATTCTTTTCATTTCCGTTTTGTGATAATAGCTGAACAGATCTTTATTGAGTTTTTTAACGATGTAGTTGCAATTTTTTTTGAGGTGGTCACTGGATGAGAAATAGGTGATCAGTGTTTTGGCATTGTTCTGGGTGATAAAAGGAAAGCCTTTTTGCATTGCAATTCCATCCGGGTATTGAAATATCCATCCTTCAGCTTCGGATTCAGGAGTTTTTCCTTTTCCCAGGATATATACTGAATCCGTTGGAAAAGGGCCGCCTGAACAATATTGCAGACTGTCGTCGATGAACAAAGTACCTTCAAATTGATTTTGCCGGAGCTCATGGTGATCTTTGTCGTAATAAAAATAGACCTTGCTAAACTGATAATATTTCCGGAATGCTTCAATAAACGCCCGATTAAATTGATCTCTTGATTTTAGGATTTCTTCAATTTCCTTATTTTTTTTCGCCTTACAGGCTTCATTGCATTTTTCAGATTGAATTGATTGCTTTATATATTGCAACTTTTTATCAAATGACTCCAAACGAACCAGTACAGAGGACGTTTTCATATTGCGGATGGCCATTTGATTGGCTAAAGGATCCTGTATATTTTGCGCAGAGAGCCACAAAGTGTTAAAAAAATATAAAAGCAGCATCCAGATGTATCCCGAATAAACCAAATTTGCGTTTTTCGCCATGCTTTCGCGTTTAATTGAAAACGCAAATTTGATCATTTCGCCGCCTCTATGGTATAAAATAAGTGAATTATGTCCTCATATATTGATATCGAGTCTTTAAATCAGCAGATCCTCATTGAAAGTGCGTTCATTGAGAAGTTGCAGAACCAACAAAAAGAAATTGTAGTCGGCCAGCAATACATGCTCGACAGGTTATTGCTGGGCTTGCTCACAAAAGGCCATATATTACTGGAGGGATTGCCCGGTTTGGCAAAGACTTTAGCGATCAAAACTTTGGCCCAGTCGATTGATGCCAGTTTCAGCAGGATCCAGTTTACTCCCGACCTCCTGCCCGCGGATATTCTCGGTACCCTGGTTTACAATCCGGCAGATCACCAGTTTTCCGTCAGAAAGGGACCCATTTTTGCCAATTTTATTTTGGCCGATGAGATCAACCGAGCACCGGCAAAAGTTCAATCGGCTTTACTGGAAGCCATGCAGGAAAAACAAGTCACCATTGGCAAAGAAACCTTTCAACTGGAAGAACCCTTCCTGGTTCTGGCGACACAGAATCCAATTGAGCAAGAAGGGACTTACCCTCTGCCGGAAGCTCAAACCGACCGGTTTATGATGAAGGTCGTCGTAAACTACCCGGCTTTTGAAGAAGAAAGACAAATTGTACGGAGGAATCTCAATGAGCAGGTTCTGCAAAAACCCGAAGTGGTCGTTCACCCCGATGATATTCTGAAAGCCAGAAAATCCGTTCTCAAGGTTTATATGGACGAACGCATCGAAAAATACTTGTTAAGTCTGGTCTTTGCGACGAGAAATCCGGAGAACTACCAATTAAAGGAACTATCCTCCTACATCGAATACGGTGCCTCTCCGCGTGCCAGCATTTTTCTGGCTCACGCAAGTAAAGCACATGCATTTATGCAACATAGAGGATTCGTCATACCCGAGGACGTACAGCATGTTTCCAGAGATATCCTTCGCCATCGCATAGGATTGAGTTATGAAGCGGAAGCGGAAGATGTCAACCAGGACGAAATTATTTCGAAAATCTTATCCAAAATTGAAGTCCCTTAGTCCTCAAAAATGAAAACGAACTGGATTTTCTCGATACTAACACTTGTATGTTTTTATGGACATGCCCAGCAGGTCGATCCCGGACCACAAGTCAGGCATGTCATTGATTTATTCGGAGTAAAAAATAAAGGACTTTGGGTTCAGGTTTTTGCAGGACTAAGCCATAAAGGAGATCCTTATTCTTTGGTCCTTGGACACGATCTAAAAGAATACAAGGGCATCCTTATGCAACTGGAAAGTAATGACAGTTTTTTTGTGGAAGGCCCTTATCATGCAGATCAATTCAAACTTATCATTCAGGATAGTAATTATACACATTTGGGCTTTCTTCTGGCTGAAGTTTACGAAACAGGACTCCGTGCGAGGTGGATGGATACCGGTAAAGAATCCGGAATGTTTATCGAATTAATGAAAAAACATCGCGAAGGATTTGCAACACCGGTGTGCAGTTCACACAATTGGTATCAATCCTTCAGCGGATTAATGGACAAGGATCAGGTTTTTGTACAGTTGCAAACCGATATTGACCAGCGAATTTATGGTACACTCAGCGTTCCGCAAAAATTAACCGGATATATTGTAACTGGAGATTGTGAAGATCAGGAATGTAAGATCATGAACCTGCGCATGCACGATTATTTTGGAGAACGAATTAAGGAATTCAGATTAGAGAAGATTAACGAGAGCCAATTTAAAACCGAAGAAAATTTTAAAAATAAATTTAAATTAATAGAACACTGGAACGCAAATGCCAAACAAAAATTCATTTGCAAAAACAAAGTGCTGCCCGGTATCAAGATCTATGCCCAGTATCTTCAGCTGAATGACCGCGAATTCGACCAGTGGTTGCATGCTTTTTTAGACAAATGGGCTGATCAGGTCGTGAATTATTACCAAAATGCACCCGTTGAAAAAATCCGGGAATTTTCAGCCTACATCGATATCGATTGGGTGCACAAAGACTGGGTGACCGGCATTTTCAGATTCGAGGAGCCCTGGAGCGAAGAAACACGGAACCTGTCGTTTAATTACGACCGGAAAAACAACAGAATTGTCAGTATCGATGAACTCTTTGAAAAGGAATTTGATTACAAGAAATATTTTGATGATTACATCGCTTGGAAAAAACAGGAAATGATGAGCGTCAACACTTCAAACAGATTTAAACTCTATGTGCAAACTGAAAAGTTTAGTCACTGGACGCTAAGACCCGAAGGGTTTTGTTTCAGTTCAGACTTTAACCGGGTTTGGGGAAACCGGAAAATAATCATTCCTTATGCATTGCTCCAGGATAAAATTCGAAAAACCGGACCCTTAAGAAAAATGTATTGAGCATGTTGACACAAGACATCCTTAAGAAAGTCAGGCAACTCGAGATCAAAACCAAAGGTTTGAGCCAGCATTTATTTTCTGGTGCTTACCACAGCCACTTCAAAGGAAGGGGAATGTCATTTTCAGAAGTAAGAGAATATTCTCCAGGGGATGACATCCGGCATATCGACTGGAACGTTACTGCAAGAACCGGACAAACACAGGTGAAAGTTTTTGAAGAGGAAAGAGAGTTGACTTTGATGTTGCTCATCGATATCAGCAAATCGATGCAATTTGGATCGAAGGATAAAGAAAAATACCTGTGGGCAGCAGAAATTGCTGCTGTGCTTGCCTTTGCAGCCAGTCAAAATCAGGATAAAGTAGGTTTGATATTATTCAGCGACCGAATCCACCTTTACATTCCTCCGAAAAAAGGCAGACGACATATATTGAGAATCATCCGCGAACTCCTGGTTCAACGATCGGAGTCGGGCGCAACCAATTATCATTTTCCCCTTCAGTATCTGAATCGCGTACAAAATAAAAGATGCATCAGTTTTCTGATGACAGATTTTCAGAATGATTTACCTGAAAATACTATTAAGATTGTATCCCGAAGACACGATCTCATTGGCTTGTTGCTGCGAGATCCTTTGGAAAAAGCAATGCCGGCATCCGGATTGTTTCAGTTCAGAGATTTGGAAACCGATGAAGAGGTTTTGCTCGATACTACAGATCTGAAATGGCAAAAAAAATATCGCGAACAACAAAACGCTCACCTCTCCCGCATCAGACAGATATTATTGAAATCGAAAGCTTCGTATCTCGAATTGCAACCCGATGAAACTTATATCAAAACGCTTTTAAATTTTTTCAAAAAGAGAAGTTGATTTGAAATTAAAATCATTTTATATCGGAATTCTGGCCTTGCTTTATTCAGCATCTGTTGCCCATACACAAGGAATGGCAGATTACCAGATGAAACTGGATTCCACGGACATGCTGTTGGGCGGCCAACAATATTTATATATATCTTGTAAAGACAGTCTGATCACTCGTGAAATTGACAACTTACTCGACACATTATCCTGGCTGAGCATACTCGAAAAAGAGAACTGGAAATCAGATCGGCAAAATTTCTCCAAAAAAATCCTGTTTTCCGTTTTTGACAGCGGTGTGTTCAAAATACCATTGCAAATCAGTTCTGAAGATGGTCCGGGAACTTCTCTGTTTTTGCGCGTTTATTATCCTTTGGATAGTTTAAGCGAGTTGAGATTAATCAAACCCATTGAAGAAACAAGTGCCGGCTCTCGCATGGCCACGATCATTTTAATGAGTTTATTGATTCTTCTCTTGATCCTGTTTGTATTGTGGCAATTTTTCAAGGCCGACAAAGCCCATGTTCTGAAGTTAGAACACACCAGTGTTCCAAAACCCTGGGAGATTGCCTGGAATGAGCTCGATGCATTGGATCGCGAGCAACTCTGGCAAAAAGCAGAAATAAAGCTTTTTTACGACAGGTTAAGCAACATCGTCAGGAAGTTTTTGTCTGATGGATTGTTTATTCCCGCCATCGAACATACCACTTCTGATATTTATTTGGCATTGAATGAAAAATTGACCGATCGTGAAGAAAATGATCAAGTCATCAGATTATTAACCACCAGTGATCTTGTCAAGTTTGCCAATAAGTTTCCCGCAGTCGAATCCCATGAAGAGTGGTTAAAAACAGCCAAAGCATTTGTAAAAAATCATCGGGAACAAAGCGAGCAACTTTCAGTTGAACATAGAAAACATTTTCTGGCCATACTTGGAGAAAAGCTCGCCAATCAATTTGAGGATCCCATGGAAATCGTTCCGGATGTTTTAGCGGAACTCTATGAAAGTGAGAAGAAACTTGAAGAATTAAATTTGTTTACAGGAATTTTTACTACAAATAAATATCAATTGCCGGCCAACTGGATTGCAATGCATCATCGCCATACCGGAAGATTTTACAAATGGCAAAACAATTTATTTTCTTCTGAAACCAATCGGCTAATCAGAATATTGATGTTTTTGATATCCATGCCGGTGATCGCCATATTCACACCTGTGCTTTACGTCGTGAGTTTGTGGAATAAGGAGTCCATGACAGCCAGAGGCATTTTTGCAGTCGGTAAAAATGATAAAATAGTTTTACGCAAAATTCCTGTCGGATGAATTTTTTTCTGGACCGGTTTGAATGGGAATCTCCCTGGTACTTGCTACTGCTGCTGCTCTTGCCTTATATCGCATACTTGTTGTTGAGAAAATCTCCCGGAACAACAAATGCAATTTTTTTTCCGGATCTCACCGGAATGCCTCAGCACTCCAATTGGAGAATCAGCACGTTAAAATATTTACCCTATCTGCGACTGATTGCCCTGGCATTATTTATTTTGGCACTGGCCCGGCCCCGCTGGATGCTGAAAGAAGAAAAAGTCGATGCAGAAGGTGTAGCCATATTTCTCGTCATGGATTTATCTTCGTCGATGTTGAGTCAGGACTTCCAACCAAACAGGCTTGAAGTCAGCAAGCAACTGGCTGTTGATTTTATTTCAAAAAGGCCCTATGACCGCATCGGGTTAACCGCATTTTCCGGGGAGGCCTTCACGCAATGTCCGTTGACTACAGATCACGATGCTTTAAAATCCCTGTTGATGGAATTAAAATGCGGCTTACTTGAAGACGGAACGGCCATTGGGATGGGATTGGCTTCAGCTGTGAACCGCCTGCGGGAAGATTCGGCCAAAAGTAAGATAGCTATACTGATCACAGATGGAGTAAACAATGCCGGAGATATTTCACCTGGCATCGCAGCCGAACTCGCCAAGAATTATCAGATCAAGATCTATTCCATAGGCGTGGGGACCAACGGAGAAGCTTATTCCCCTGTTGGAAGAAGTCCCCATGGTGAATACGTATTTGGCATGGCTCCGGTCAATATTGACGAACAATTGTTGAAACAAATTAGTCAGTACACGGGAGCGAATTATTACCGGGCTACCAATGCAGAAAAGTTAGCAGAGATATACCAGGAAATCGACCAACTTGAGAAAACCAAAGTAGAAATCCGGTACATTAAAAAGTATTCGGAAGAATTCAGGATTTTTCTGGTAGCTGGTTTTTTTCTGATGATGCTGGAATGGATATTAAGAAAGACATGGCTTCGCATCAATCATTAAAATAGAACGCAAACATGTTTAGATTCGAAGACAGCGATTATTTATACCTGATAGCGATCTTGCCTGTTTTATATGTTCTTTATCTGTTTGCAGAAAAAGAAAGAAAAAAGGCGTTTCAAAAATTGGGGGATCCCGGTTTGCTGAAAAAATTCAGGTTATTGGGCAAGGATTACAGCCTGCTGAAAAGTTTGTTGTTTTTTATGGTCGTTTTACTTACAATCGTTAGTTTAGCCAATCCACAATTTGGAAAAAAGAAAGAAAAAGCGAAGACGCAAAACATCGATGTATATCTGGCCATGGATGTATCGCAGAGCATGTTGTGTGAGGATATAAAACCCTACAGGCTTTCGAGGGCCCAACTATGGGTTAAACAATTTTTGGAAAGATTTCCATCTGAGCGTATAGGTTTTATTTCTTTTGCCGGCAGTGCATATTTGCATACTCCATTGACGACAGATCTGGCCACTGTATTTCATGTTGCCACCAGCGCTGCTCCTCAAAATCTGGGAACCCAGGGTACGGCTATTGCTGAAGCGATCAAACTGGCTGAAAAATCTTTTTCTAAAGAAGAAGGATTTCACAAAGTGCTGATCATTTTGAGCGATGGAGAAGATCACGAAGGTGAGATTTTAGCCGCAGCAAAAAATGCCAAAGATAAAGGTATTACCATTTTTACAGTTCCTGTTGGTACCGATCAGGGTGGACCTATACCGTCTTTATATCAGGGTGGAAGTAATTATCGCACAGACCGGGAAGGACAGCTCATCATTACCAGACCCAACAGAAAATTATTGAAAGAAGTGGCCGACGCGGGAGGTGGTGAATTGCTTGAAATACAATCGGGTGAAAAGGCATTTGATCTTCTCAAACAAAAATTTAATGCCTTAGCCAGAAAAGAAATCACCTACCAGTCGTTCAGCAGTTACAATTCGCTTTATCAATACTTCTTGTTGATAGCGCTGTTCTTGCTTATTGTTGAAACTTTAGTCATTCGAAGAAAATTATGAAATCAACTGGATTCGCTTTTATTTATCTGATCACCTCATGGCTTGCCAATGCCCAGGATCCATCCATGTTTTTTTTAAAAGCAGATAAACATTACAAAGATTCGAGTTTTACAGATGCAGAAGAACAATACCGGCAGGCGCATGCCATTAAACCCGGTTTTAAGAGTTATTACAACATTGGAAACAGTTTGTATCAACAGGGCAGAACTCAGGAAGCCATTGAATATTATAAAAACAGCATTCCATCCGAAACCCAAAAGGAAAAACAGGCAAAGGCCTTTTACAACCTGGGCAATGCTTATTTTCATAATCAGCAATTCGACAAAAGCGTAGATGCATACAAAGAAGCCCTTAAACGCACGCCATCCGATAACGATGCCCGCAATAATCTGATCCTGGCTAAGCAGCAATTGCAACAACAACAACAGCAGCAGCAGCAACAGCAACAGCAGCAGCAAAAAAACGAAGACCAAAAGAAAGAGGAGGAAAAAGAAACGACTCCTGAAAATTCATCACAGCAGCAACAGCCTTCCTCTAAAAATGAGCAAAAAAAAGAAAATCAAGTCAACGAAAATTCCGCTTCCAAAATGGACCAAGATCAAATGGAACAATTACTCAGGATGATCGGTGAACAGGATCAGAAAACCAGACAAAAATTGCAAAAAGCCCAAAGCAAATCACCGAAGAGGGAGAAAGATTGGTGACATTTGAGAGGTTTTGTCCCGGGATTTTGACCTTTCGACTTTTTGACCTTTAGACCTTTTGACTTTTTGACTTTTTGACCTTTTGTCCCGATAAAATTTAGAGAATTATTTCTTTACTAAAATATTATGCAATTTTATCGGGATTTTGACTTTTTGACTTTTTGACTTTTCGACTTTTCGACCTTTAGACCTTTTGACCTTTAGATCCTCGCTTTCAGCTTTTCGCTTTGCGCTTTAAGCTTCTTATTCTTTCACTATTGACATTCCACCCCTACGGGGCTGGATTTTGGTTAAATTAATGATTCTGTAATCTTTATATAATCGTAATTTTCTTCCCGACATAAAGGTGATGTAT
Organism: Saprospiraceae bacterium; assembly: GCA_016716185.1. Taxonomy (NCBI): domain Bacteria; kingdom Pseudomonadati; phylum Bacteroidota; class Saprospiria; order Saprospirales; family Saprospiraceae; species Saprospiraceae bacterium. Next base: position 275,342 of record JADJWV010000003.1, read on the forward strand.
TTCTATTTCAGCAATTTCATGTCGGGACACCATCACTCCCCGCTTTCAGCTTTTCGCTTTGCGCTTTAAGCTTCTTATTCTTTCACATTACTCTTTACTCTTTGTTCCCTGTACTCTGCGCTTCGCTCATTGAGCCTTCAGTCTTTTAACCTTCAGCCTCCTCAATACACTGCCATATCAAACAACTTCCTGTACTCCAGACTCATCGGATGCTGTGCACCTAAAAAATGAAACAATGCAATTCCGGTGCGTCGTGGCAATTCGTTTTGGAACTGAGGTTCTTTGTGCACCGCTTCGATGATAAGCTCCAATGCCTGACCCAGGTCTTTTTCAAACAATTTGGATTTTGCTTTAGTCAAAATATCGCGGCTTTTTGAATCCGGTGGTCCTTCCAATTTCATCCATTCGTCGATAGCTTGCAGATCTGTTAAAATTTCTCCTTTATTGGAACCGGAGGGCATGTTATTCAATCGTTCGATCGCCCTGTTGGAATTGTAGAAGATCTCGTGTTTTATTAAATTATGAATCGCTTCTTCGTGTTCTGGATGGCCGGTGAGAAACAGGTCTAGTTTTTCTGCGAAGTGCGCATCCGGAAAATCCTTTTGCTCTGCAACCAGGGCATCGAAATCATCTACCTGTGCTTCTACCAATTCGGGCAGATCCAGCTGAGTAAAGATTTTGTCGAGCCATTGTCGTATGGTTTCTTTGGATTGTGCACCAGTAAACTCGTCGATGATCTTTCCTTCGTAAACTAATTTACAATGTGGGATGCTTTGAATTCTGAAGTAGGCCGCAAGGTCTTGTTCTTCCTCCGTATTAATTTTGACCAAGGCCCATTTGCCCTGATCTTCCTTTTCGAGTGCTTCCAATGAAGGTCCCAGGACTTTACAGGGTCCACACCAGGGTGCCCAGAAATCTACCAGTACCGGTTTTTCAAAACTGAGATCGACGACATCCCTTTTAAAATCAAATGCAGTTTGGTTCATACCAGATCATTAAATTTTAAAAACAAGACACTATTAAATAAGTTTTAAGGTCCGATGGGCAAAAATAGCCGATCGGTAAAATCTAAAATTCAGTTGATTAACTTTGCCTTAAATTAATTCAAATGGGAATTATAAAGGTATTGTTATATAGCTTGATTTTAATGGTTTCATGTAAAAGCGATTCTAAACAGGAAGCGGCTAAATCAAAAAAGCCCCTTACTATTGAGAACCTCCAGGGGTCGTGGGCCAGCAAGCCCGGCGGACCGGCAGAACTCCGTTTTGAAAACGACATGATCTATTTTGTGGAAGACGAGCAGTCTTTTCAATATGTGATCACGGGAGATTCGATCCAATTTGAACTTGAATTTGCCACATTCTGGTATAAAGTGATTCTCACCGGAGATGACGAAATGGACTTTTCCACCCCCCAGTTATCGGCGAAATATGTTCGTTTAAAACATTGAATTTCAACATATTACAGATATTTATGTGAATTTCAAGTTGGAATAGTTTTCAAATAATTCATAAATATCCTTAGATTTGCGCTCCCTTTAAAGGTCGGGTGGCCGAGTGGCTAGGCAGAGGTCTGCAAAACCTTGTACAGCGGTTCGAATCCGCTCTCGACCTCATAATCTGAATTTCCCCTTATTCATCCGGATAAGGGGATTTTTATTTTAGATTGATTTATTAATGAATTACACCTTATTATCAATGAATTCCTTATAAGGAATGATAAGAATCGATCAAGAAAAAACAGCACCTACAGCAACACCTAAATAAAATATATAAAATTAGAGTTCGAAAAGGAGCTGCATGATGCACATATTTGAACTCAAATGTTACCCTTTGAGGAATCGAACATCAATCCAAAGAACCGAAAAATCCCGTTCTACCCGTTGAACAAGAGGGCTAGGAAGGAAAAGTATTGATGATTTATCAGAATATTGTTACTTACTGATTTAAAAACTCACACCAAGAAGTTCTGAACTATAAAAACAAATTTACATCTCCCACTTTTTTATACAAAACCCCCTTTGTATCTCTCCAAATAATTTGGTAAACATAAACTCCGGGCTGACATTTTTTTCCTAGCGCGGTACCATCCCAAGATCTGCAGTCTTGTGTACTGACTTTTGTGTTCTTGCACTCAAAAACCTGATTGCCCCATCGGTCAAAAACCTGCATTTGTTCTATGGTTCCTCTACCGTGCTCCATAACTGGCATCCATCTATCATTGATGTTATCGCCGTTGGGACTGAAGCTGTTTGGTATATAAGGTTCCCTTGTTTTTTTATTCACGCGAATTAAAATGGAATCGGTGAACATGCAGCCATTCTCATCGGTGACTTGCACATAATATTTGGTATCTCCTGTCGGGCTTACCTTTGGCTTTGGACAATTTACACAATCAATGCCTTTGTCCGGCGACCAACTGACCTTGCTCACATTGAACGAGTAATAAGGATCCAGTGTCAGGGAGTCTCCTTCTTCGATTTGATGTTCTGAAGCTACATCTACCAAAACCTCCTCGTACCATTTCACGGCATAATTGAAAACAGAGTCGCAGGTTCCTTGGTTTTGTTTGCGCGATGTCCAACTTGCTTCTGTATTGACCCAAGCATTGGCAATAAAAATGGAATCTCCAGGGCATAGGTAAAATTCAAAATTTTGTTGCTGAGGGACGTGTTTAAGTCGAATGACAGACCAATGAGTTGAATCGCATCCAAAGTGATTTTGATACTCTGATTCCAAAAGAATTGTATCATGCCTCCATTTACCTTGCACCAGGACCGAATCTCCCGGACAAATTTCATAAACCGTGGTATCGGGTATTTGCTGTGGATAATACTGAATGTTTAGCTGCCAGATCGAATCGCAACCATTTTGATCCTGATATTGAATTTGCTTATGAAGGCTGTCTGTAAACCATACCCCTGAAAAGAAAACCGAATCTCCTTTGCACATTACATGATCAAACGAATTGACCTGTTGCACCGGATGAAGTTTTATATAAATCGTATGCATGGAATCACAACCATGCTTGTCTGAATAATTTTGTTGAACTTGTACAGAATCTTTATACCATTGAAAATTGACGAGGATGGAATCGCCCGGACAGATCCACTTGGTGTGTTCCGTCTGATTCACCACAGGGTAAGTAAGCAATTGAAGATAAGAAATGGAATCACAACCGGAGGGTCCTGGCTGGATGATGGACAACAAAGTATCCGAATTGTATGTATTACCTGCGATGACCAGTGTATCTCCCCGACAAAACCAAAGGCTATCATAGCGAACTTCTTTTTGTTTTTTGGTAGAAATGCAAACTGATGCTGTGCTATCACAAAACTCAGCAAAATGGATGTGTAGATTTAGACAGGTATCATTTGACAATGAATTGATTTTAAAGCTATCTGCAGAAAGCAGATTTCCATTGATGAAAACACTTTCAGCATTGGAGCTGAATTTAAATCGTGCCTCACTTCCGCTGCAAATCAAACTATCTCGTAGCAGCCATGTAAAGTTGGGAGTGCAATTGCAATTGTTTACCTTAATTTTCAAGGTATCGTTTTTATATCCACAAGCTGTGGGGTAAGCTGCAATTACTCGTTTATACCCAGGCTTTGCAAAATACACATCGATAGTGTCTCCATTATGTCGGGTGATGATGCCCCCATCGGGTAGCTGCCACACCAAATCTGGATGAGGACAGGGGTCCGTCAATACATAACGCACCGTAGTGTCAGCACAAAATTCATAAGGGCCACGCGTGTATAGGCGATAAGGAAATTGTATGCCCTGTGCAAAATGCGGAGCTCCAAGGCCAGAACCAGCTCCAAGGTTGAATCCAAACAAACGAAAATCACAGGCAAGACCCTTGAGGTTTGGTTTTTCTATAGTATACAAAAATGTATGTATAGAAGAAAATGTAGTAATGTATATTTTACCATTCGGACCCAGTACCGGAGCGCCCGTGTTGCGACCGGCTTGTGCAGAGATCAGCACCAGACTTTTGTTTATCGCCGCCGTATCCCAATCACTCAAATCCACTTGCCAGATTTTTGAACCCGTGATGTACAACTTGGTATCGTCCGGCGAAAATTCGGCTCCGTTAACAAATTCACCAATCAAATTTAAGTTCAAAACTACACCCCCACTGATGGTACCAGTTGATGGATCAAATCGATGGATTTCAATCGGATTGGGTTTAGATCTATCGCCATGTGTTACTTCAGCTATTATTGATCCTGAATGTGAGGATTTTAGATACCCTCTTAAAGCATATCTATAATCAAAATTATTAACTACCCCAGAGTTCATTTTCCCATTTAAGCTCAATCCAGTTTGATCCAAATTCCACACTGTGAACTCTTGTGTGATTGCATTTTGACCGATGATCCACCAGTCTTTTCCGTTGCAATGCCTGATGCCTTCCACCCGCTCTGAAGATGTGTCTATCATAGTCTGGTGTTTTAGGATTACTTTTCCAAGCCCCCCGTTGAGGCTCATGTCGATGACGGCGTATCTTAGTTTTTTTGCAAACGTGTCGGTATAATCGGTTATCTGCCCAGGATAAAAGATCCAGTACAATGAATCGCTTCCGGGTTGAAGTAAAACTAAATTCATGGTGGATGACGCCCCTGCATAACCAAATGGAGAGTTAATGCTTCCATTGTCCATTATTTGATGCATGGAATTATAAATCTCATTGTTATTCGTATAAAACAACAATTTTCCAGAATGGTCACAAATCGAAGTATGTGCTTCCCCCGCATAGCCACTAAAACCGGTATCCACGACAGGAAACCCTCTGGTCCAATTCAAACCATGTTTACCCATATACCACACCGCGGTTTCCAGTCCACTGGGACAGCTGTCTAAAAGTTGAAAGGGATTTTTCAATTGTAATTCATCAAAAAGCTTGTTTATATTTTCCGATGGCTTGACCAACGGATAAGAATGGAAATTATAATCAATCTTGTTTACATCCATTTTATTAGTGCATATAATGTCGGAATCATTGCATTTATCCAATACAGTATTTTCTTTACCAAACCAATGTTCCGGCATGCACAACAGTAAAATAAAACATGACAAAATAATATATATATTTTTCATCCGGGTGTATGCATATTTAAATGATCCGCTTATAAAGTAAAACGCTTTATCATAAGTTAAATATCTTCATGTTTCTTTGAGCCTTTAAAGACGCGCTGAACCACCAATACCATTATGGTAAACAAGTAAAAAAAATGAATTAGCCCGTCCTTTATAAATAAAAATTATTTTTTAAAAATGGAAAAGTATTCTTCAAAAACAAATATCCTATTTCGTTTTTGTCCGGTAATCTCTTTTAACATTCCACTCCTCACAAAATCTTCAATCAATTTATAAGAGGACACTAAAGACAAATTTGTTACTTTAGCAACATCGTCTGCGTAAAGAATGGGCTGCTGATACATGTGGTCCAGCAGAATTTTAGCGACGGCTACCTTTTTACCTAATTTGTATATTCGATTTTCTTCACAGTCTTTTTTTAATTCAAGAATATCTCTTAATGTGCGACTCGAATTTTCACTGGTTTCTATTATTCCCGACAGGAAAAACTTTATCCAACGTATCAGATCATTATGCGTTCTGACCCTGGTCAAGTTGCCATAATAAAACTGTTTATTTTTTTCAAAAAAGTCAGACAGATAAAGTACTGGTTTTTTGAGAATATTTTTTTGCACTAAATAAAGAGTAATCATTAGTCGACCTATTCGGCCATTACCGTCAAGAAAGGGATGGATGGTTTCAAACTGATAATGAGCGATAGCAATTTTCATCAGGTTTGTAAGACCAGTGTCCTCGTTATGTAGAAAATTTTCAAGATCACTCATTAAAGAATTAACATCTTGAAAAATGGGTGGAATAAATATTGCATTTTGCAAAGATGACCCACCAATCCAGTTTTGACTTCTTCGAAATTCGCCTGGTAATTTATGTTCACCTCTGACATCGCCACTAAGTAATTCTCTATGAGCCTCCCTTAGCATTCTTGAAGAAAGCGGTAATTCAGCCAATTTATCGATGGAAGAGTTCAACGCCTTGATATAATTATTAACCTCTTTCCAGTCATTTTTTCTTTCAGGATTAATTTCACTTTCTTTTAGCAATGCCTCTTCCATATTTGTTTGAGTGCCCTCTATTTGACTTGAAACAGTAGCTTCTTTGACAACATACATCCTAATAAAATGGTCAATGTTTGGTATCTGATGGGAATAGGCCTCCAACTGACCAATGGAAATTGCCGACTTTTCCATTAGTCGGGTCAGCTCTCGGTCATCCCAAGACCAAATAGAATTGATATTTTCCGGTCTAAAGGCTTTATAATCAATTATTTTAATGAAATTTCCTGCTTTAAAAGTCTCAATCTTAATCACGTAGTAAAGTTAATTATAAAATTCATTATTTAAGTTAATCGAATTAAAGTTAAATATGGATTTTCTTATTTAACTTTAAATGGCCTATTTAATCATTAGCAATGCCTACTCTAATTTTATAAATATGTTACTCAAGGATACAAAATAAATAGATGGGACCAATTAATCCTGGCTAAAACTATGTCCTGGCCTATGTCCTGGGTTAATTGAAGTCATGTAAATACTGAAATATGGCACTTGTTCGAATCCGCTCTCGACCTCAATCCGCCAGCCGGCGGAATATTTCCCCTTATTCGACAGGATAAGGGGATTTTTATTTTTACTCCAACGAACCTCTATGCACAAATCATTTATTCAACAAATTCGGGTTCAAACGCATACTAATTAGCAGTTTTTAAGAAATGGGAACTGGAACATTTATTTGTTACCACATTAAAGATGGAAAAGCTTATATTCTTTTTTATAAAAAGAAATAAGCCCATTAAAGTTGACCATGAAATGCAAAATTGCACAAATAAATATGTTTGTCCGGAATATTCAATCTATTAAAAATTTTGTGGAGAAACCAGCTTTATCGGAGTCCTCAATATTTTTGAAGACAATAGAAGCTACCAACAGGAACATTTATGGCAAAGTTGGCTTTTTAATATGATTGCTTATTAAATCCAATTTGACCATCAAAGCAATTTAATAAATTCATTATAACAATTTACCAATTACCTAAAGAATTCAACAGATTAGTTTCAGGCTTATTAATTTTGAATACTTTTTTCGCCATTACTTTTCATTATGAATATCCACTCAGTCTTTAATCTTTCATTGGTCCTGCGCCTGTTGGTGGCATTGATTTACCTTCAAACCCTCTATTTCAAATTCTCCGCTCACCCGGATTCGGTTTACATTTTTTCAAAATTGGGAATGGAGCCCTGGGGCAGAATCGGTATCGGAATAGCCGAACTTGTAACTTCTATATTGCTATTGGTACCCCAAACCAAATTATACGGAATCTTACTCAGCCTGGCTGTGATTTCAGGAGCGATTTTCTCACATTTGGGTCCGCTGGGTATCCAAGTGCAGGGCGATTCGGGTAAAGTGTTTTATCTGGCCGTGCTGGTCTTTTTGTTTTCAGCTTTGTTGGTTTGGCTTCACCGGACTGATTTTAAATTACTTTGGAAACAGATGGCCCGTAATTCCGATTGAGTTTGGCTCCAAAGCCTTCAGAGCGAACCGTATTTCAGAATTTAAGCCTAATTTTATGCCATGGAGTCCGGGTAGCCTGGAATTTTGATCATGTCAAATCTCTTACCTTGCCTTGAGGGCTTCAAGTTTAACCTAATCTGACATGAAAATCGACCTTATTCATAAGACATTAGCCGATCTTTCGATCCATATCCAAAATTTGAGCGATCCGGAATACGCTCAGGCCATTCAAACCCTCAGTGGCAGCAGTATTGGCGAGCATACGCGGCACATCATCGAGTTCTTTCAGGAACTCTTATCCGGCTATGAATCGGGCTGCGTTCATTACGATGGCAGGAAAAGAAACCCGCTGATCCAAAACAACCGCCAGGTTGCCATAGATTGTATTCATCAGATTGCAAGCCAAATCCAACTTCCCGATAAAACTTTGCAATTAAAATCCTGCATTTGTTCGGAAGACCAATTGCTCGCTACGAATTACCACCGCGAATTGTTTTATGCCTGGGAACATTGTATCCACCATCAGGCACTGATCAAAGTGGGACTCCTCGAATTAAATAAAACGACTACAGACCATCCTTTTGGTGTTGCAGAATCCACACTTAGCTATCGCAATCAATGTGCACAGTAAGTTTTGTAAGAACTGCCGATCAACATATCCTTACTTCCAATCGCGACGAAAGCATAAACAGGCCTTCTGCCAAACCGTTGCAGACCTTTCAACATGCAGAAAGACAACTGTTTTATCCTCAGGATCCCCTTGGAGGTGGCAGCTGGTTTTGTGTGGATGATTTGGGTCGGGTCATCATTTTACTCAATGGCGCGGAAGAAAAACACAAACACCAGCCACCCTATCGGAAAAGCCGCGGATTGATTTTGCTTGACCTGATGGAACAGCCTGAATTAAAAAATGGATGGGACCTTTTGAATTTAACCGACATCGAACCTTTTACTTTGGTTTGCTTTACAAATGGGCATTTGTTTCAATTCCGATGGAATGGCCGGGAAAAAGAATACTTGCTCCTGAACAGTGGTTCGGCCCAAATCTGGTCTTCCTCAACGCTCTATTCAAAAGATATACGCAACGTACGCAAACAATGGTTTGAAGAATTTCTGCACGAAAATCCCAATCCAAGCCCGGAAAAAATGTTGTACTTCCATCAAAATGCAGGTAAACACGATCCGCATAACGGGCTACTGATGAATCGGGAAGAAAAATTACTGACAAAAAACATAAGCCAGTGCGTCATTCACCCGCATGGAGCCCGGGTCTTGCATCGCGACCTCGTCGAACAATTTCAAAACGAAATTCAAATTACATTCAAACAGTCGTGAAGTTGTTTTTTCATAAACTCAGACATTGGGAATATTGGCCGGCCTGGTTGATCTATTTTCCGGTTTCCATCCCCTGGATATATTACAGCATCCGCTCTGGTAGTTTTTTCTTTTTTAACCGGGTGAATCCCGGCATTCGCAATGGCGGTATGATGAATGTCAGTAAAATGGAAATCTACAAGCTCATTCCCGAACACTATTATCCTAAAACATACCTGGTTAAATTCGGTGAATCCTTGGAACCTCATTTTAGAGAAGTTGAATTTACATTCCCCCTGTTTGTAAAACCAGATAAAGGATTGCGTGGAACTTTGGTCAAAAAAATTGAAAGTCCCATCGAGCTTATCAAATACCATGACGAAGCCACCTTTGATTATCTTATTCAAGAGGAGATACCTTATCCATTGGAAATAGGATTGTTTTACATACGCATGCCTAATCAATCCTTCGGAAAAATTAGCGGTATCGTTGAAAAGATCTTACCCGAAGTAGCTGGAAACGGCTATTCCAATTTGCGCCAATTAATGAAAGATGATCCACGTCTGGAGATGCAAATAGAAGCTCTGCAAAAAGAAGACCCCAGTCGTTTGAACAGCATTCCCGCCAAGGATGAAAAATTCCTTTGTTCTCCTTATGGAAACCATTGTCGGGGTGCACTTTTTTTAGATCAAAGCCACCGGATAACAGAAAAAATGGTTTTGCAATTGGATGCCATCTGTTCACAAATCCCGGGCTTTTTCTACGGACGTCTGGACATTAAGTTCAACAGCTGGGAAGAATTCGAGGCCGGCCAAAAATTTCAAATCATCGAGCTGAATGGTGCCTTGAGCGAACCGGCACACATGTATGATCCCAGGCATAGCTATATAAAAGGCCAAAGAGAAATCTTCAGGCATATTCACTGCATGTATCGCATTTGTCGTCACCATCAGCAAAATGGCATTAAGGCGCTGGATTGGAAAGAAGGAATCCGCGAATTGAAAAATCACTACCAAACTATTTCCAATTACAAGAGCAACATGTAAATGATCTAACGAACGTTAGTAAAACACAATCCCTCGTATTTTTCAAATAATATCAATCGGATTGTTTTCTGAATTGCCTGATGACTCGACTGCCAGGTATTTGCCTCAAACACTTGCCAGGTCTGCAAACAGGTCCGCCACTTAGGAAGCGATCGACCAAATTAATTATAAAAAAAAAGCTGCCTGATTGATTCAGACAGCTTTCGCGTTCAACTTGATCTGTATTTTACAATCCCCGTATTAATTTAGAATGAACAACTCCATTTACACTGAGTTTTAACAAATAAGTATTTGGAATTGGGAGATCTAATTTAAAATTTTTTGTTCCGGAAGAATAGCGGGCTAAATTTGAAGAAGTGATGATTCTTCCGTTTAAGTCCATAATTTCGTATTTTAACATAGCCTCTTCCTTTAGATAAACTTTAAGATTCGCTTCTTTGCTGAAGGGATTCGGATGAATCTCAAAACGGAATGGTTTAACATCCTGATTCTTATTGTTGACCTGCGGGCCTAAAAATTGTTTGCGTCCAATGACCAGAGCCGTACTTCTGTTGAATTGAATGTCTTTTCCAGTGACATCTTTTATAGCTGCCTGATTCGACGGAGCTGGTTCCTGTATGGATATAAACATATACTTATAATCCGGCGTAAAAGTCATACCTGTTGGTTCAGAACCAAACGGGGTATGCATAAATATCTCGACACGAGGATTTACTTGTGTATGATCGGGGCGTACCACCCAAACAAAATTATTGCCACCATCCTGCAATACCCAAAGATTACCGCGGTCGTCAAACGTAAGATTGTCATTACCCTGTGCCCAATCCTCTGCAACTACCCGACCTCTTGAGTTCATTCGATACACGCTGTTGCCGACAAAAGTTTCAAATCCACTTATTGTATTTCCGTTGTCCTTAAATCTATACACTCTTCCAGATCCTTTCACCGCAAAATAAATCTGTTGATCTAATGGAGAAATTTCAACATCCTCCACTCCCGGGAAAACCGTTGCACCATTTTGCAAAGCCCATTGTTTTACATTGTTTTGTTCATCCTTCGTTGTATTTGGAACCTCCAACCATATACCAGTGGGGGCTACGGGTTCTCCATTTTGCATACCCTGGTCTAGTTTTAATACATACAGTTTACCACTCGACAAATCGCCTTCTTTATTGGCAATAAATTTATACACAGAGCCATCCGAAGCATCTTCACCCTGATACGCCGTTTTCCGATCGTTTAATACCACGAGATTCTCATGGCTCATCCGACCCATCGCCCATAATTTAGCTTGTCCCGCTCCATAATCGCGAACTTTTCGGGTCGTCGGATCCATTTCCACATTCCAGCCCCAATCAATATACCCATCATTATTGGCATCCTGAGAACCAGGACTGTAAACTTCTTCACAGGTTATGATGGTATTCCAGGGTGTGACCGTTCCGCTGCAATTGGCTGCTGTAGAAACCACCGGACTAAAATCAACAGGTCCGGAAGCATCCACCTGCCAGGTCTGGGATGTTTTATCTAAATGTAAATCAAAAATAGAGACTCCTCCCGGAGCTGTTTCGTGATTGATGGATAAATAACCTACCTCACTTGATCCATTGATAGGTACATAACCTGTAAAATCAAAATTGGTAGATACAAATCCATTACTGCCTTTATACGATTGGAAGGCTGCTGCAACAACTTGAAAGGCATGTGTGCCTGGAATTTCTACAACTTCATCCTGTGGTCTGGCCAATAAGCTTGGAAAGCATCCTATATGTGTATCGTTTGGATCCAAACAACCAAGGTCACTTGAATTTGAAGTATATAAAGTATTTATGATTTCAAGATCAAAACTCAAATCAGAACTCATGCCTCCCCATTGGTGAACTTCCACACTGATCTGGTTAACACCTGATACAAAGTTTGATTTGGGGACATCAAACACATAATAATACAACTCATCGTTGCCTGTTATGCGCTCCAATGCTTTTATAGTATAATCTACAGGCCCAGTCGGCATATTGCTTCTAAACACCTCAACGCCATTTAAATATACTACTGCACCATCGTCTGCCCTCAAACTAAACTGAACCAAATCACTTAAATTGCTGGTGTCCTGAATTTCAATTTTCTTCCTGAAATAGGCTGAGGTGTATTTGTTATTTGGATTCGGACCAAAGGAAATGTTCGTAGCAATAAACGGATCACCAAAACCCAATGGTGCCGGACCGAATTCCCAGGCTGAATCATCGAATGCCAATTCTGTCCAATTCCCAGAGGGTGCATCAGACTTATCATAAAACAACCAGTCCGATTTTCTTTTTAAGGGATATTTTGTTACGGGTAAGGTAGGTTTTGATGATTGAAAATATTCAATAACCAGTTTCGGTGCATCAGCAGCTGATCCATCATAGGATTCCGCTTCGCGAAGACCAGTCCCTTTAATGAAAAGAGAAAGAGCATTACCAGAACTCCAATCATCCTGAGCAAAAATAGAATTCAACAAAGAAGCAATATTTTCAGAGCGCTGATCTGCACCTTTTTCTCCAATGGTCATCCACGATCCTGGCGGAATATTCCAGCTCACGGAATCAGAAAATACGGGGCGGCTGGTAAGGTTAAATGGAATTCCGGAATTAAATGCTGTAGAATTTCCGGTTTTCTCAGCCCAAATACTCAATGCAGAAGGATCGGTGTTTTTGTTTGTATTGTCAACAGTAAATTGAAGGTAGGCGTTTTTCACTTGGGTTCCTTTCGCCAATTGAATATTTGTAAAACGCATTCCCACATACTGCGGATCTATATTGTCTTTAGTCTCCATGCCTAATTCGAGATCTGAACTACCCAGATCCATACTACCGGGTGTTTTAGTTTGGTTGGGCCCGGGTAAATATTCTTCGAGGTCATCCTCCAAACTGCTAATGCTGGAAGTATATGTCCCAAGAGGGATATATTGAATGACCAGGAGTGGAGCGTCTGCTGCAGATCCATCAAAAGATTCAGCCTCTTTTAAACCATTTCCTTTGATGAAAAGTGCAAGTGAATTGTTTGTTGTCCAGTTGTCCTGATTTACGATATGCTGAATCAGGCTGGCAATATTTGAAGATTGCTGATCTGCACCTTTTTCACCAATGGTATTCCAGCTTCCGATCGGAATATTCCAAACAACAGAATCAGAAAAAACGGGACGTTTGGTCAGATTGAATGGATCTCCTGTATTGAAGGGTGCTGCATTGACTGAATTTTCTGCCCATATGGTTAATTGGCTTGGATCAGTATTCTTATTGTTATTGTCAACGGTAAATTGCAAATGTGCTGATTGGATGAGTGAACCCTTTGGAATTGAAATGGAATTAAAACGCAATCCAACATACTGGGGATCGATATTATCCTTGGTTTCCATTCCCAATTCCAGATCGGAACTACCAACATCCATACTACCGGGCGTTTTGGTTTGATTAGCACCCGGTAAGTATTCTTCAATGTCATCTTCCGCCGTATTGATGCGCTGACTTAAAGTGACCGTTGGTATAAAATCAATCACGAGTAATGGTGCATCTGCATTCGAACCATCATAGGATTCCGCTTCGCGGAGTCCCGTACCCTTAATGAAAAGTGAAAGTGCATTGCCCGATGCCCAGTTGTTTTGATCGATGATTTGCTGAATGAGGACGGAGATGTCCGCACTTTTTTGATCGCTAGCTTTTTCACCAATGATGTTCCAACTACCACTCCGGATATTCCATTCAACAGAATCCAAAAGAACGGGTCGCTTTGTCAAATTAAAGGGATCCGCAACATCAAACGCATTGGCATTGGATGCTCTTTCTGCGAAAATGTACAATTTGCAGGGATCAAAATTTTTATTGGAATTGTCGACGGTAAACTGCAAATAGGCTCTTGTAATTTTAGAGCCCTTGGGTACGCCAACATTTACAAATCTTAAACCAACGTATTGGGGATCGATGTTTCCGCTGGTTTCACATCCCAGTTCAAGGTCAGAACTCCCATTATCCATGCTGCCTGGTGTTTTCGTCTGATTGGCCCCTGGAAGATATTCTTCGATGTCGTCATCATTACTGGCTATCCTTACAGAAATACTTTGCTGCGCTGAAAGAAATAAGCTACTCAGCAACAAGCCTAAAAACAAAATTCTTTTTGCCATTTTTTTTGATGGCAAACATACAAGCCGAAGCATCAAATTCAATATACTTTGATGCTATCTAAAAAGCAACAATTTGAAAAGTATATGTATGGAAATTGATAATAAATAATTTGCTGTCTGTAATATTCATTGGTGAATATTGCCGCTTTATTTTTATTTATTAAATCCTGAAATGCGATGGCCCTGTACTACCAACCATTTGACGCTATGCCGCATTTAATTTAATGCACAGGCTTATTCCAAAAAATACTTGGCCGGAATAATCAGACAACAGCCATTCTAAAAAAATCTTTAAGCTATCGGACTAAAACAAGTTGCTTGCAAGTTTCCTGTCCCTTAAACTGAATTTTACAAACATAGGTTCCGGTGGGTAAATCCCCAGCATTCCATTCGATCGCATGAATACCTTTTTCCTGAGTAGAATGGACAAGCGTCTCACATAACAATCCGTTTTGTTGGAAAATCTGAACTGAAACAAAACCTTTCTCCGGCAACTGATATTTGATCTTTGAAATTTCCTGACTGGGGTTAGGGCTTATTTCCATTATAAGTTGCGATGGATTATATGGATCGGATACGGAAGAAAGCATAGCTAAAACACTCGTCTGCCATGATGTACCAACTCTTATTCCATCCAATTTAATATTACATCCTCGTAATCCGTTTTCTGCATAATTGTTGAGGATAGCTACTGATTGTTGGCCTGCATGATCATTGTTACCATCCATTGCAAGAACATGTGGTTGATCGGGTTCAACCAAAGGAAGGCTTTGATCGAATATATAAAGTATGGAAGAATCGTTCATGGTTCCCGGAACAAAGGAATACTTAAGCACTGCAAGATAGGTTTGACCTACACTAAATGTATCTTTACCATAATTGATCACAGCCAGTGTTTTTCTGGTTCCAAAAAGAAATGTGCTATCGGATAATCTCTTCAAAATGAGCGTTGTATTAATACCCGTTCCTCCTCCTGCAATGTTGTAGCCTATTAAATTACCGAAAGTAACAGTAGCTGGCAAGCTGTCTACCCGAACCATCAAAGACATATAAGCAGCACCTGAGGTAATGGCATTGCTGAATTGCTTAAGCACGAAATCGCCGTTACCATCATTTGTGACCATACAGGTATTTCCTCGTCCCGAACCAACATATCCATTGTACTCAAGTCCTGGGGATACAGAAGCAATATTAAAAGTTGAATTAACTCCGCTTCGATACCAATTGTTTGATTGCTCGATACTATCTACAGGCCCAAACATAAAGTCTTCGGTAAAAACATTTTGAGAAATACCGCTTGTTGCCAGGATGCAACAAAATAAAATTAATTGGTTCAGCTTCTTCATTCAATCTAAAAAATTTAATGCGTGAAAATAAAAATAATTATTTAATGGGGAAATCGGGGTTTGGGGATGACTCCATACTAAAAACCAAAAATACAAACTTTCTAAATATTTTCCATTGTAAAAATAACAGACCTCGCCGGCCTGCCGTAGATTCTGCTTCCCCGGATCCATTTTTCAGGACTCAAAAGAAGGACTGTGGGTTAATTTTATAAAAAAAATTGATCATGCAACTTAAACCAATCGAAAAGATTCAAGTCTATTTTGATGTTACGATTATTATTTATCCCTAAATTTTATATTTATGAACAGAATAGTTCTGATGGCCTTCATCGGAGGACTGACCGCTTTAATCTTACCATCCTGTAATAAAGAACAAGATGGCATTGCCAATCAATTTACAACTTCTTCTGAAGACATGACCACACAGCAGTATTTGTTGGAAGTCAACGAATCTGAAATCAACGAACAACTGGAATTAGCACTCAACAATCTGACTACTCGCGGATATCCGACCAGAACCTGGAGTCAGCCTAAAGGGACTTATCCAAATACACTGACCATTGATTACGGTCTGAACGGCGTGACAGGTCCAAATGGACATGTACGCAAAGGCAAACTGGTGATCGATTTCTCAGCTCCAATGAACAACTCCGGCGCTGTCAGGACCTTAAACCATCAAGATTTTTCAATCGATCAGGTTCAAATTGAAGGGACCATAACACTTACCAATCAGGGCACTAATACTTCAGGAGAACTGGTGCTTTTAAGGGAAGCATTAGACCGGAGCCTGACTTTTCCATCGGGAAAAATGTCCGGTTGGAATGCCACACAAACACTGACTCAGGTTGAAGGTTTTGATACGGATCAGAGACTGGACGATGTTTGGTCGATAACCGGAATTGCCAACGGTACCAACCGCGAGGGAAACAGTTTTTCAGTTAACACATCAAAAGCTTTGTTGTATCCAACTGCTTGCCGTTGGATTGTCGCAGGAGTTATTGATGTAGTTGTAAGCGGAGAAATGATCAGTATAAATTATGGCGATGGTAGCTGTAATAACGATGCAACCTTGACGCTGCCCGATGGAAACACACTGGCCATCAAAATCAGAAGATGGTGGTAATGCCTGCCATCGACTGAATTGCAAAAAAAGCTAATGACCCAGGTCATTGGCTTTTTTTACGCATCTAAAAACGTGGCTTCGAAATAGTCGCCGATTCTAATAAGTATAAGGTCAATTAATTTATTTGCGATTTAAGTCAACTGACGTTTCGACGTTTCGAAAAATTCATATTATAAGAAAATAGTTCCTGGAATTTAAATTAATTTTACTAACTTACAATCTAACTTCTGCAAACTATCATCTATCATCTATCATCTATCATCTATCATCTATCATCTATCATCTATCATCTATCATCTATCATCTATCATCTATCATCTATCATCTATCATCTATCATCTATCATCTATCATTGCATCAACTGCCAACTGCCCACTGTGAACTAACAACTATCAACTAAAAAATAAGGTACAATCCGACAAACCGGACTGTACCTTATTAGACAAGTCAAGCAGCCTGAAGGGCTATTAAAATGCTTCCCCAGTGCTCAAATTAATGTTTATGTGAACCTTGGCTCTTTGCATAATCCACCATACCCTGAAAATCAATCAGGACGACAGGTTCGTTTCCAACAACCCATGCATCATGCCCTTTCGGTAAATAAGATACATCGCCTGGCTTACAGTCGAATACGGTACCATCGTCCATTTTTATGCGTAAAACTCCGGAAACATGGTATTGGAAATGTGGAGCATGGCAGCTTTCCGTTTTTGCGATCGGCTTGACCGATTCAGACCATTTCCATCCGGGCTGAAAAACTGCTTTTCCGATCATCGCACCACCGATACTTGCCAGGTCGACTTTCCCTAATGGAAAGGTTGCTACATCATCGGGCTTGGTAAAATTAACTTTAGTTGCCTTTTCTTCCTGCATCGATTTTTGTGGTGCTTGCGAAAGGACCAGGTTCAAAAAGCTAAAGGCAAAAATGCCTGTGAATAATAAAATTCTTGCTTGCATAATAATTCATTTTTTTTTGTTGATTAAATAAATTGACAATGCAAACATCCGCCAGTTCCAGGCTGAAAAATTGTACAAAACACCGGATGTATTGTAGAATTCAGAGTTTCTGCCGGAGTATAGCCGGACTCATCCCGGTTTTTTGTTTGATAAAATGTGTAAAATGAGAAGTATCCTGGAAATCGAGATCAAAGGCAATTTCAGAAATGGACTTTTGAGTCGAACCCAACTGGACTTTCGCTTCCAAAAGGAGCATATCGCTGATAAAATCTCTCGGGGTCTTGCCATAAGTTGCTTTAACTACATCGCCCAGGTACTTGGAACTGATGTTGAGTTCCTGCGCATACTTTGCTACCGACCTGTTGTTTATAAATTTCTGTTCGACCAAATGCTTAAACCGGGTTGCGATTTTTGTAGCCCTGCTGCTGTTCTCCGCCAATCTGTTTACGTAAGGCCTGTAAATTTCGCGGATGCGCAAAAGTAAAATGTGTATATAATTGCGAAGGATGTAATCCTTTTCGTAGGAAAATGAATGGTATTCATCAATAATATTCCTGAATGCCTGTTGAATATTCAGACTATCCTCTTCTTTCAAATTGATGATATGCTCTCCATCAAATTCAAAAAATGAAAATTCATCCGACAGCGGACCCTTCAACAAATTCTGAATAAACTCCGTTTTAAAATGGATGCAGTAACCTTTACAGTTCCTGATAAATTTTGAAGCATAGACCATGTTCTCCGGAACGATCACCAGGTCGTTGGGTTTCAACCAGCGATAATCTGCTCCGAGTAACACATCGTGTTCACCTTCTGTAAGTAAATAGACCAGGTTAAATCTGCGTCTCAAGGCCCTTATTCCCTTTTCCGGATCGACATCTTTATGCTTGTCCTCCAGTGTACCGGGCATGACCATCATGTTGATATCATAGGGCCGGAGATCCCGGTTGACCAGCTTTTCAAAAGAAGCCAGGTCATTGATCAGCATGACATCCTTTTTGGTCTTTGACATTGGAAGCGCATTAGAAAATTTAAAAATACAAATAATTCATGCTTTTTGTGTCGACTCCCAGGAGCAACGGCCGGAAGTTGATCCAATTATCCCATACTTATGGGGTAAAACCATCATTCTAATTTTCAAGATGGGTATCCTGAATTGACTTATTGGCTAAAAAATAAATACTTAAATGGTTAGAAATTTAATGCCTACTTATTGGACGGAGGTTCCAATAAAATTTCTTTATTAGACAGTGTTGACTGCGCGTTCTCTTAAAGCAGCCTTAAAGGATATTTTGGTACATATTATTTTTTTATGAGTACGTTAATATCCCGGAATTTCCAAACTCTTTACCTGGAAGAAGAAAGCCATCCCTGAATTTCGTCTGACATCGGGCTTTCCTTATAGGATATTACGCGAGCCCAATTTCCACTTTCGTCGATCAGAAATTTTTGAAAATTCCATTTGACTTCAGCATCCTGAACTCCATTCTCCGATTGCCGGGTAAGCCATTGATACAATGGATGCATAGCTTCTCCCTTGACGGAAATTTTGGCCATCATTGGAAAGCTAACACCATAATTTTTCTGGCAAAATTGCTGAATCTCTGCATTCGTACCCGGTTCCTGCCCTCCAAAATTATTGGTTGGAAATCCCAAAATGGTAAATTTATCTCCACCAAATTTCTTGTACAATTCTTCCAGCTCTGCATATTGAGGGGTGTATCCGCATTCCGATGCAGTATTTACGATCATGACTTTTTTACCTTTTAATTGGGCAAAATCAAATTCTTTGCCATCAATCGTCTGTACCTTAAAATTATAAAAATTTTGCATCGTTTGTGCCTGGCTTCGTGAATTGATAAAAATAAAGAATAATAAAACAGCAGCGTATTTCATATATGGCTTATCGATCATAAACAGCCGATTTTGAAACTTGTTCACGGATCCGGTAGGATTGGATTAAAAGTAATTAAACCTGTTGAATATTAAAACCTTAGCTCTTATTAAAATCAATGGATTGCCCAACGTAGAAATGATTGAACGGATGAAAATGTTAAATTTTTAGAAAAACGATTTTTGCCTCTGATTATTAATAATTTTATGGCTTCTATTTTTTAAATAAAAAATACGTTCATGCATAATTTCAAAGTTTTTTCTTTGACGAGTCTTCTAATCTTGATGATAGGATTGTCGTGTCCCGGTATTCAGGCTCAGGCTTTAAATCTTCCCGACAATGGTTCCAATTATAAATGCATGGCGGGCAGAAGCATCGGATTAACGGACATTGAAATACGCTGGAATGCTCCTGGTGTAAAAGGCCGCGAAGGAAAAATTTGGGGTGATTTGGTTTATTATGGCTTTTCAATTTTAGGTTATGGCTCAAATGTTGAATCGCCCTGGAGAGCAGGCGCAGATGAGAATACGACCATTTCATTTTCGACAGATGTCAGCATCAATGGAAAAAATATAGCTGCAGGTAAATATGGATTCTTTATCGCCGTCTATCCAGATTCTTGCATACTTATCTTTAATAAAAATGCTGAAGCCTGGGGAAGTTACTTTTACAATAAAGATTTAGATGTGTTAAGGGTATCCACCCGTCAAATAAAAGGCCTTCCAGAAAATACAGAACGTTTGGAATTTGTTTTCACCAACCAGACAAATAATTCTATTGACGTTGCTTTAAAGTGGGAACATTGGCAAATACCATTTAAAGTTGAAGTCGATTTGCAAAAAACCGTTTTAACTTCTATCAGAAAACAGCTCAGCAGTGCCCTGGGTTTTGATCCACCGAGTTTGGAAGCCGGGGCAAATTGGTGTTTAACGAATAACATAAACTTTGAAGAAGCGCTAAACTGGATAAACTCTGCCACCAATCCAAATTTAGGGGGTGTTCGAACGTTCAGAGCCCTTAATACGCATGCAGGATTACTCCGAAAAACCGGTCGTCAGGAAGAAGCTGACAAGATGATGGCTGAAGCTGTTGAACTTGGCGGGCCCATTGATTTACATCAATACGGCAGACAACTGATCAGTCAGAAAAAATATAACGAGGCCATGGCTCTATTTGAAAAAAACTTTAGTAAACACAAAGGAGTATGGCCTACTCACGTAGGAATGATGCGCGGTTATTCAGCTTTGGGCAATTTGAAAAAAGCCTTGGAACATGCTAAAATTGCACTTGCTCAAGCGCCAAGCCCCGACGACAAAAAAAATATGGAAGGACTTGTAAAAACTTTGGAATCGGGATCCTTGCTGCAACAATAAACGCAATAGGTAGAATTGAGGGGATTTCCATAAATGAAAAGTCTTAAATGGAGTCAAGCCAATTTTTGTCCATTGGCATGACTGAAATGTCGTTCAAAGCATTCAAATTAATGCAACTATTTCAAAAACAGATTCTGTCAGAATACCGATAAAGAATTCAAACTGACTGGGTCATTTTTGCATGTATAAAATAACTTTCAGCCGGCTCCAATGCTCCCTTAATGAGTTTCGCCACATTCTATCTTACCGAACTCATTGCAGTTACTTTACATTGGAATCCTGCTATTCCACTCCACAAAATCCACCTCAGTCAAAATGGTATGTTAGCATTTATGAATCAAATAATGCCTCCACTATTGATATCCCAACCATTGAGAATAGTTTGCCTAAAATTATACAGAGATACCATCTATAAAGATAACTTCCATCTCATGCATGATTTGAAAAAATTATGGTAAAGGAAATGTGTTGCTTGGGTAATATAACAAGGCCTTAGCTTTTAATGACTTCTGGATTGCAAAACAATGAAACGCATTATCTTTGAAAAAAACTTCCCGTGCGCGTTCATTTAATACTTTTCATCTGTTTGAGCTTCTGGAGTACGCAAGCACAAAATCCAACATGGAAACTCTGGGCATCAGGATTACCGTCGGGAGTTTACCCAAGAATGGTAGTTGCTCCCAATCACGATATCTTTTATACCCTTTTGGGAACCGGCGTGCAATTGGGATATATTTATAAGGCCAATACCCAGGATTCGAATCCCATTTTCCAGGCCTTGCCGCAAATTCCACGACCCAGTACCATTCAAAACAATATCGTTGCGCTGGGTTATAATCATCAGAATGAAGTCATGGCAGGTATATACCGGACCGATCAGCAACAACCCTGGTTATTTCGATTTGATCATCAAAAAATGGCCTGGGATACTGCTACTTCACCGGGTTCTCCTACACTTGGAGGCCACTGTATGGCTACATCCCCCAACGGTACGATCTATGTTGGAACCAGATGGGCTTATATTTATAAATCTACAGATGGAGGAAGAACATTCGAAGTCATCGATGAAAGCAGCTTAATTAAAATGGATTACCCCTGTTATTATCCAAGTTTCAATGGTTCAGACTTGAATGGTGCTATTTTCTGTATTTCCATTGATAAAAACGGAAGAGTTTATGCAGGCACAGAAACGGCAGGCGTAATTTACTCGGACGATGAAGGAAAATCCTGGCATCCGGCTGATCTTTTTGCTTGCCTGCCCGGTACAAAAACTCAAAAAGATACCTCAAGGATTATGAGAGCTCTCAACATGAGTGGGAATGTTGCGGCTATTGGATTTACCAAAGAACAACAACTCGTTTGGTCCGGACCGGATATGTGGCAATTGGGATGGAAAAATAAGTTAGGCTTCGCAGACCTCCACTCCAAAATCGTTCACGAGGTAAAAGGATTGCCAGATTATCTCATCCAAACGGGACAACAGGTTTCCAAAATTGTTACAAGCGAAAACGGACAAATGTTTTTTCACTCAGGAAATTCAACGAATAGTAGTCAGATTGGAATTTATACGTCTCGCGATGGGATCAACTGGAAATTATTTAATGATGGAATTACTGGTCAAAACGATGGTCCTTCCCAGGGATCATTAGCTGCAGATGGCAATAAAGTTTTTATGGCTACACGGGACGGCAAGGTATGGTTATTTGAAGATACATTAAATGTAAGCCAAACCGACCAGTCATCGCATCTGAATACTTTTACAATCTATCCAAATCCCGCATCAGATCAACTTCATTTAAAATTAAACTCCGATCAAATATATCCTTTAGATGAAATTCTTATTCAGAATTTAATGGGAGTTACTATTAAAAAATTTTCCAATACACAGCAAGACCATTTCATTTTAAACATTTCAGATCTGAAGTCAGGTTGTTATATTATCAAATGGCGGGGTTCTTATAAATTTATTAAAATATAAATACTGACTTGGCTTTAATTCTCCACAATTACCAGAATTCATTTCTTTATAAGAGCGCGGATAAAAAACTATCGCTACAGAATGCAAATGACCCGAATTGAAATTCCAAATATTAAAGATACCCAGGCTCTTTCTGACCTCGGCAAAAAGACCTTTATTGAATCACACGGTCATAGCGCATCCTCCAGTGACATTGAAACATATACTTCAACAGTATATGCGATCGATAAGGTTCAATCAGAACTCCTGAATTCACATTTTATATACCGGCTTATTTATGCTCAGGATCAATTGGCAGGTTATTCTAAAATAGTACCCGATACCCCTGTATCCTGTATTCAGGATGAAAACATCACCAAACTCGACAGATTGTATCTGCTCAAAGAGTTTTACAATTTAAAACTGGGATGGAAACTCCTGGATCACAACATTAAATTAGCAAAAGAAAAAGGACAACGGGGATTATGGCTTTATACCTGGACCGAAAATAAAAGAGCCGTTGACTTCTATTTAAAAACGGGTTTTGTAGTCGTTGGACATTATGACTTCAAAATATCAGATTCTCACAGCAACCCAAACCATATCATGTATTTAAAATTCTGAAAGGAATGAAAATCTGTATTGCTCAACTTCAATCCTTCCCGGCTGATATTGAAAAGAACATCGTCAAACATATCGGTTTCATTGAGCTTGCCGGTTTACATCAAGTTGATCTGATTTTTTTTCCCGAATTATCGCTGACCGGATATGAACCATCGAGTGCAAAAAATAATGCTTTGTCGGAAGATAATGAGCAACTTTCCGTCTTTCAGGCACTCAGTGACCATTATAAAATGACTATTTCAATTGGAGCACCGAGCTGTTCAAATAATCACATTTACATTTCAAACTTCATTTTCCAGCCTTTTCAAAACAGACTTTGTTATTCAAAACAATTTCTACATGCCGACGAAATTCCATTCTTTTCCATAGGGTTGTTTCCGCATTTTTTAAAAATTGACGAGAATGTGATCGCTCCTGCAATTTGTTATGAATCGATGTTGTTCCAGCATGCGGAGGAGGCTGAAAAAGCTCATGCAACTATTTATATGGCAAGTGTAGCCAAAACAACGGAGGGAATCCAAAAAGCGTATATTCATTATCCGCTCATAGCTCAAAAATTTGGAATGACGGTCGTCATGTCCAATGCAGTAGGTCCTTGCGAAGGTTTTACAGCCGGGGGAAACTCCGGTGTTTGGAATGAAAAAGGAATTTTAGCAGATCAGTTGGGACCGGACCATGAAGCATTGTTGATTTATGATAACATTACCGGCGAGACTTCTAAATTGATGATGTAAAACCCTTTGCTGAAGGAGTCTAAAAATGACAAATAATGAAGTTGATTTAAAATGAGATCATAAACAATAGCTATTCTCAAGCTAAGCTTTAGGAATAATGGAAACAATCCACAAAAGAAAAACAATATGGAAAAACAACACCTATACAAATTGACCATTCAATGGACCGGGAACAGAGGTACGGGTACCAGCGATTACAGAGCCTATGACAGAAGCCATATCATCCATTCTGAAAAAAAACCAGATCTCGAATGTTCTTCCGATGCAGCTTTCCGTGGAGATCCAACAAAGCACAATCCCGAAGATTTTCTGGTTGCTTCCCTTTCTTCATGCCATATGTTATGGTATCTTCATTTGTGTGCAGATGCAGGAATTATTGTAACGAGTTACACAGACCAGGCAGAAGGTAACATGACGGAAACGCCCCATGGAGGCGGCCACTTTACCGAAGTGACTCTCAATCCCGTTGTAAGTATTACGGAGGCTGAAAAGGTACAACAAGCAGAAGCCCTGCACATAA